>JADJMD010000012.1:600000-853841 GCA_016709765.1 Ignavibacteriales bacterium | reverse complement strand
TCCATTCTCAAAATTCGCGGGCAAACAAGCAAAGGAATGTTTGAACTTTTTGTAACTCTCGCTTTATCATTGATGCTGTTTCGTCAACATCACCGGTTGAGATTACACTTCCACCACAATACCATGAACCTGAACTAATTCTTTAGCAATTTAAATTTCTTTGAAGATTGTTTGAGAGTTTTAACAAACATGGCGGCGGCATAAATATTTGAGTGCACTTGTCATACAACGTCATTGATGCCAATGTTTTATCAACTCACTTTTTATCTTCATCGGTTAAATCAAAAATATTTGTTGATTTTGAAACCTTATTTTTAGAAATGTTTTATTCTCTTCTCTCAAAATGAATTTTTGCATCACTATTAATTGTTGGTAAAAATAAAACTAAGTAAATTGGAATACAATTAAACTTAAAAACCAAAAATTTGTTTTGGCAGATAAAACTATTCTTCATTAATTCTTTTCAAAACATTTAATAATTGTGTTATGAAGTTCCGCGTACTTTCCTAATTTACCATTTTCTCTTGGTTGATAAACACGATTAGTTAAAACACGACAAATAAATTACGTTCAGGATCAGCCCAAATAGAAGTGCCTGTAAAGCCTGTGTGACCAAAGGAATTTGAAGAAAAAGTAAAACTCTGATGATGAGCCAGTTTCAGATTTAGTATCCCAAACCAATTGCTCCTGAGCTTTCATTAGAATACTTTTTTGTAAAATACTCAACTGTGCTCTGCTGAATAAACTGTTTGTTACCCAACTTCTCTTTATTCATTAATACATCCATTAGTTTTGCAATATCATTAGCAGTTGAAAAATAACATCCCGTGGCCTGCTACTCCATTTAACATAGCCGAAGTTTCATCGTGAACTTCGCCCTGTAAAGTTTTCATTCTCCAATAATTAATTCATTTCGGTTGGCGCAGAATTTTTTACAGAATCAATTGGATTGTAAAATGTCGAGTTCATACTAAGCGGAATAAATATTTCATCTTTACAAAAAACATCTAAAGTTTTTTTCGGTTACTTTTTCAATAATTTTCCAAGTGTTATGATTCCTAAATCAGAATAAACTGTTTTTCTCCGAAGTTTTATATTCTTAACTCAGAGGAATAAATTTCCTTTAAAATCCTTCATTTGGAGTTAAATCTCTTTCGTAAAATTTTTCCACGCTGTTAATCCTGAATTATGAATCAGCAAATTTCCTATTGTTATATTTTCTTTTCCGTTAACGCCAAACTCAGGAATGTATTTTACAACCTTATCAATGAGCGAAACAGTTTCTATCACAACAAGGCATTGCCGCAGTTGCAGTGGCAACTACTTTTGAAAGCGAGGCTAAATCGTAAATTGTATTCTGCTGTAACCATTGGTGAAGTTTTTCATAAGTAAAATTTCCGAAAGGTTTTCATAAATAATCTTCCCATCTTTGTAAACTAATACAACTGCACTTCGGGAAAAGCTTTATCATCAATAGCTTTATTGATTACAGAGTCAACACCTTTAAATTAATATCGTTTTTTGTGGAAAATAGCTACTATTAGCCATTAATATTATCAAAATAATATTTTGTGGTAAACGTTTCATAAAATATTCCTAATGGTAAAAAGGCTGTTAAATTTAATTAAAAAGATTCACCGAAAAATCCAATGATTCCCTTGTTAAGCAAATTACTATATTTCGCATAAGAAAGAACAAGGTTTAGTATGAGTGAATTAGAAGAATATTTTTCACAATATCGAAAAACATCATCGGAATTTAAACATCATTTGAAACACCATTTGGCGCTAAAAAATTACACTTATGCCGATTGGGATTGCAAGCGGAAGATTGTATAAGCCTATTGAAGAAAAACTTTGCAAGACTTTTGGCCCACTTGTTGGCAACACACATTCTGGAGGCAAGTGTAACGGGCACAACAATGACTTTTGCATATCATGAAGCTCTTAAGTAAAATTATTAAAGAGCACGTTAATGCGTGACAAAGATGATATAATAATTGGAAGTTGGTTCCGGAATGACTACTGTTATTTGCAAATTCCAAAGGCTGCTTGGATTAAAAATTCCTGAACAACTAGGCGCGGATTATTTAAAACTTCCTGCAGAATTAAAAAGCCCGTTGTATCTATAACTTCATATGGAGCATCATTCAAATCAAACAAACATGGTTGGAGTACGATTGCGGATGTAATTGTAATCAATCCCAACGAAGCCGGTTTAGTTGATTTTAATGATTTTAAGAAAAAGTTAGATAAGTATAAAAACAGAATCTTAAAAATTGCGGCATTTACTTATCATTCAAACGTAACAGGAATAGAGCCTGGATTATTATCAACTGTCAAAAATGATTCATCAGTACGGTGGTTAATTCTTTTTATAGATTTTCATTGTTCTGCACCGTACGTTAAAATAGATATGCAATCCTTCTGATGTTGAAGCTAAACTTGATGCAGTTTATTTTTCACCTCATAAATTTTTAGGCGGACTGGGAACCTGAGCTCCAGTTTTTGATTCCAAACTTTATAAAAATAAAGTCCCTTGATTTACCTGGTGGCGGCACAGTTGATTGGACAAATCCCTGGGGACAACATAAATTTGTAGCAAACATAGAAGCCCGTGAAGACGGTGGGACCCTGCATTTCTTCAAACTATTAAAGCAGCACTTTGCATAAAGTTAAAAGAAAAATGGGTGTTGGATAAAATTAGAGCTAGGGAGGAAGAGTTCTGTAAAAGCTGTATTTAAAAGATTTAAAAAATTCCAACACTCCACATACTTGCTGAAAATATTGAACACAGACTTGGCGCAATTTCTTTATGTGGAAAATATCCACTACAACTTAATTGTAAAATTATTGAACGATCGTTTTGGTGTACAAGTTAGAGGCGGTTGTTCGTGCGCTGGAACCTATGGGCATTATTTACTTCACGTTGATCCAAATCATTCTAAAGTTATTACTGCCGATAAAATTGATCACGGTGATCTTTCCAGAAGCCCGAAAGGTAAGAATGTCGATTCATCCAACAAATGACTGATAAAGAACTAGATATTTTTTTTAGATGGTATGAAACAAATTGTTCATAATGCGGATGATTGGAGTAAAGATTATTTTATGATAAATCAAAGAATGAATATTTTCACAATCCATCAAACGGGTTAGAATTAGAAAGAATTAAAAGTTGGTTTAGTATTCAGCCATAAAAGGAAGCTTTACTTGATTGACTTTAATTAAAAAAATGTTAAACTATCAATGGAAACATTCTGCAAATAGTGCTTTAACTAAACAAATACTCGTTACCCAAAAAATAAAAGTGGAAGGACGGTGTATTATGTTAACAATAGGTTCTTACGAAAAATGTAAGCAATACATTAAGCCATTCCTCAGATTCTGAACTTAAAAAGAAATCTTTCCTTAGACATAATATCTCGCCAGACAGGTTCTGGCTCATACGAAGTTTCTGAAAAACTAATTAGTAGTTTTACAGCCAAGAACAAAGGATTCAGATAATCCATGGACGTATTTTTAATAAAGAACTGCTGAATAAAGTAATTGAAGAATTTCAACTACCAAAAGTTTTTGCCAACTATATTACCGTTGAAGACAAATACAGTCATATTTCTGATGCGGTAAATGAATTACTTGGTGTTAAACCTTCAGAATGGACGATCATTCATAAAACAATAGAAATAATTTTGCAACTTGCAAAATTTGGAAAGACAATAATAGTTGGTAGGGTAGTGCAATTATAATATCAAAATTCGCTGAACTGTTTTTTACATAAGATTGGTTGCTCCACTTGAACAACGGTTAAAACACGTTCAGGAAGTTTTTAATTATTCTAAGCCAAACGCGATGGAATATATTAAAAGAGAAAGAGATGAGAATAGAAAAAGTATTTTAAAGTCACATTTTTCCGTGAACCTGATGATGCCACAATTTATCATTTAGTATCATCAAGCAGTATGTTAAGTTATTTAGAGTGTTGCAGATGTAATTGCGCAAGCTGTGATCAAAAATATTCAGAAAGTTTTAATTAATTTCTAATTTTATTTGTAACTCTAAAATTTATTTTATGAATGGAGATAAAGCTGATAACAAATTCTTCTGGCTTTTCATACTGCAAAAAATGTCCGCAATCATTTAATAGTAAAAGTTTGTTGTCTTTATTTGTGATGATCCAATTAAAGCAATTTCCTCTGTCGTTGTTTGATGTATTGATTTACTTGGAATAAAGCAAATCATTTTTCCAAATAATACTAATGTGGGAATATTAATTTTATTTAAACGATCAAAAACAGGAGCATTTAATAATCCAAATACGAATTTGACACTACAGAACAGTGATTAAAAATTCTCATCATCTTTAATTGCTATTCTGTCTGAAATCATTTCTTCTGCTTCTCTACTGGCATCTAAAAAATTCATTTGATAATTTAATCTTTACCTGATTATCTGAAGTTTTGAATAACAAAATCTCAGGTGAAATGATCTTCTTTAATAATTCGATTTCATCACTATTAAAAGTTTCAAAAATCTCCGCCGGTGCAAACTACAGAATAAGCCTTTAATTTCCTTATCTTGGAAACGAAATAACATATGAAGCAAGCGATTTGCCCACCCATAGAATGACCGACAAGAGAAACATTTTTTAATCGGAGTTTTGAAATGAATTCTTTAAGCATTTCTGTGTAAAACTAATCCTTACCGGAATGAACTTGTTTACTCGATTTTCCATACCCAGGCAAATCCAAAGCAATACATCTGAAATGTTTTTTTAATTCAGAATATTTCTATCCCCACGCTTTAAATAACTACCGAGTCCGTGAATAAAAAGTAGAATATTTTCAGAATTACCTTCATCGATATAGGCGATTTCGTAATCTTTACTTTTATAAATTTTTCAGAGTAAGGATATTTGATTTGGATAGAATACAAAATTCATATCTGTAAGTATGCTTCCTTAATTCAAAGGTAGCTATCTGCAAATGTAAACTATTTCGTAGAAAATCTAAAACTGTCTTTGTTAAATTCATCAGGTTTTTCGATTTGTAACTATGACCTGCTTCATCTAACTCAACAAGTTTAACGTCTTTGATATCTTCAGCACCTTTTCAAAAACATCAGATGTAAAAACCGGGATTTAAATATGGATTAGGAATCAATCCATCATACTTTCCATAAATCACCAATGTTGGAGTCTTGATTAAACTAAGTTTATCGAATGTTGGTTCATCTAGCATTCCATTTTACACAACGTACAACGGGGGCAGAACTCATCAAAATCCGGGATGCTTTTCTTATTCGAACTCTTTCCTCTACCATCCACTCCCATTTGTCACCTCCCAACTGTAGAAACTTATTGATAAATTTTCTAATTCCTTTATTGGTTGTGATTTACACCTTAATTGCTCAATACTTCTTAACCAATCACTTTCGCCTCTCTGGAATTCTTCATTAACCCAGAGGTGATGCAAGAATTAATTTATCAGTAAAGTTGGATATTTTCTCGCAAGTTTAATTCCAATTTGCCCACCCATAGAATGACCAACATAAACAACATTTTTAAGTTTTAACTCATCAATGATTTTAATTTGATCTATAGAATGACATTTGAATAAGAATAATCTCCCTTTTCTGATTTTCCGTAACCTGGAAGATCTCCCAATTACTCTATAGTATTATGCAAGTTCAGGAATGTTATATCTCCAAAATCCTGCATTACTGCAAGTCCATGAACAAGTATAATAGTTTTACTCCATTGCCTTGATCGATGTAAGATATTTAGGATTATTTAATACAGTTTTTTATTTGATAACCGTAATCAATATCAGAAAACTCTAACGCTGGTTTATCCCAACAAGATATCCACCCGAGCATCCTACTAATAAAAGCATACTGAACATACTGATTGGATGCAAAGATTTTTTCATATACGCCTCCTCTTAAAAAACATTATCCAGCTAAGTTGCAAAACGCCACATCGATGTCTTTAGGGCGAGAATTTGAGTAAGTGTCTGAAGGTGCATTAAAAAATCACCAAGCGCACAGTAAATAGCACTAACACCAAGTGTTAAGAAAACTTTCTCGATGTATTTAAATTCAACATTAACCTCAGTACCTTATATGAATCACCACCCCCAGGGGTTACGGTTTGATAAAGCTGAGGCTATACCCAGTTTACCACGAATTTATTTTGGAATAAAGTTCTTATATAAATTTAAGAAAGCAGCTGTAACTCCAAGACCCATGTTAGAAATATCATGAACAACAGAATAATATCTATTAACAACTTGGGCATCAGGGAAAAGTATTAGCGCTCTATGAGAACTATATATATTTCCAACAGGTGAACCATATACATTTCCAGTTATTACACTTGTTATTTTCCCGTCGCTACACCGTCTATCATCTCCTGAGGGTGTATAAAAGCTTCGAGTGAAATTTTGTCGTTTGCAGTCTGTCCATACTTATAACTTGCACTAAAATTGGCGGTTACACCAAAACATCCGCAGCTTTATTAATTGATGTACCTACCGTATCAATTATACCAACATTAGCTATAACGAACGCATCAGCCCAAATTCTTCCGGCAAGAAAATCTCTGTTATAAGCAGCTCTGCCGCCAATCCATCCAAGATCAGCCTGATATTTTTGATTAGTTCCGGCAAATCTAATTTAGTAGCCCCATTATAATCTGCCAGTGCTTGTTAATCCCTGGCCAAGCACTGAAATACCGCCCGCATTTTTACCCCCTATCCCAAACGTACCATAAGCTGCCACCAACTTCTAACAAAGGCTGTACTCTTGATTCAACATCAAACATCCACAGAGTCACATCATCGTCTTTGCTTATTTCATTTTCCCACAATTGGAAATAACTAAATCTACTTTTTGTAACCGGCGATAGATCGTAAAACAAACTTGCACCAACTGCTTGAGTGCCCCAGAAGGAAAGTTTACATCCGCTGGTTTGCGCAGTTTGAAGTGTGTTTAACATTAGGATCACGAACGTTATCAAACAAACGCTGCATCCTTAAAACAACATTCCAATCAGAATTTTCAGGTCTTAAATCCACATTTGCAAGTAATGTTTGCAAGTTTACCTGGCCACCATTAATTGCACCGCCACGATTGTTTCCTACACCATAAGCCTGATCGCCCCAGGTATAATCAATCTTAAATAATCCCCTGAATGTAGCAAAACCATCTAATATAGAAGGTTTGTAAACAAAGTAAGGAACAAATCTTTGTTCTGCATAAACGGATGTTTGAGGAATTGTGTTGGTAGAATTTTGACCGAATAATCTTCCAATTACTTGTCCCTGCAAAATATCATTTGTGGGAGTAACATTTGAACCTGTTGCTCTTGTAAAGGAGTAGCCTATAAATTGAAATTCTTTTGGTGCAGGATCTTTTAGTCTATTATCATCCTGAGCAAAAAGACTTCCGATCAATAGAAATAACACAAACTGAAATAGTAAAATGTTTTCATTGGTTAACCTCCAATGATTAATAGTCATAAAAAAGACGGCGGAATAGTCCGCCGTCAGGTAAAAATTTTATTGATAAATAAATGTTTGGATCCACATTATTCTAATGGTGAACCATTGTACTTTGTACTTCCAAATCCCTCTGATGCTGTTGGAGCTGAAAATCCTGCTATAGCCGGATTGGTCTGGATTACTTCATATTTAAGATCATTCGTTGTAACACGGTAAATTCCTGTTGATGTTACAGAGGTAGGAACTGTTTGATTTAAAGTAATATTTCTTATTGAAGTATTTGAATTAGCAGTTGTAGAATATGTACCAGGTATGTAACGGTAGCGTTACTGCTGTCAGTTGCCACTACAGTATAAGTATTATTTGCATTAAATGTGGCAGTTATGTTTTTAGTCTTCAAAGTTAACTTGAGACCAAGAGCGACATTATTACCATCTGATAACCAGTTTCCTAATAATAGCTCAATAGTTGGATTAGTTGGTTCAAATCCCTGAATATAAGTCGCTCCTAATGGCGTGCCTAAATATTTGGTGCTTCCAAATCCTTCTGAAGCAACTGGGGCCGTAAAGCCTGTGATTGCGGGAGTAGTTTGGATAACCTCATACTTCATCATTCCCTTGGAATCAACTTGATAAATTCCTGTGATGTAACAGAAGTTGGAACTGTTTGATTTAAAGTAATTGAGCGAATAGTTGTCCCGGTATTTTCCGATACAGAATATGATCCTGAATAAGTTACTTGAGCACCAGTGCTATCTGTTGCTATGACAGTATATGTATTATTAAATTAAAAGTGGCTGTAATTTTTACGTCTTTAAAAAGTGTAACCAATCCAGGGGCAACACCAGCACCTTCTGATATCCAGGTATTAACAATTACATCATCAGCAGGTGGTGTAACGATAGGATTGTCTTCACTTTTACTGCAACCAAAGTATAAAAACGTTAGGCTAGCAAACAGGAATAAAACTAGTAAGTTTTTCATAAGAACTCCTTTTTTATTGAATTTAATTATTATTTAATGAATCTAAGTGTCTTTGAATTAATTTCTTTTTATCAATTTTTCCCGCTTCGGTTTTAGGAAGCTCATCAATAAACTCTATATGTTTTGGAATTTTATACTTTGCAAGATTTCCTTGCAGTATTCTAATATTTCATTTTGTGAAGCAGTACAATTTTCTTTTAGAACAACATAAGCTTTACCTACTTCACCCCATTTTTGATCTTCAACACCAATAACTGCAACTTCTTTTATTTTATCATTTGTATATAGATAGGGATTCAATCTCAGCCGGAAAAACATTTTCACCCCCGCTTATGTACATATTCTTTTTACGATCAACTACATAGAAATAATTTTCTGCGTCACGTTTTACTAAATCACCTGTATGAAACCAGCCATCTGTTATCGACTTATTTGTCTCTTTTTCATTTTTCCAGTAGCCCGGCGTAACAACTGGAGATTTTAACCATAGCTCGCCAACTTCGTTTTTAGTACATTCACCTCCATCTTCTTTTACAATTTTTGTCTCGATATAGAAATTTGGAAACCCGATTGATCCTTTTTTTCTAATTGCATCATCCTGATGAAGAGAAAAACAATTCGGGCCGACTTCTGTTAAACCAAAACCCTGTCTTATATAAATACCTTTTTTTATGCCATATGTTGATTAGTGGGATTGGCATTGGGGCTCCACCAACAATTGCATATCTAACTTTAGACAAATCAACTTTTTTAAAGTAAGGTGAATCAGACATCATTTGTAACATTGTTGGAACACCAAAGAGCAATGTTGTTTTTTCTTGTTCCATCAATTGTAAAATCAAATCAGCATCAAATTGTGTTAACAATGTATGCGATGCGCCGTGATGAAGAAAGGGGGTAAATAATACATTCCAACCGCCTGTGTGAAAAAAAGGTGCAAAACTCTGTGTGTGATCACTTGAGTGAAGATCAAGTCGTAATCCTGTATTGATGGAATTCCAGAATAACATTTTATGTGTTATAATAACACCTTTTGAAAGACCCGTTGTTCCAGCAGTGTAAAGAATCATCACTGAATCATTTTCAGTTAATATTTCTTTTGAGACAAAATCTGACTTAACATTATTTTCTAATAAAAATCTTGTGATTTCATTTAAAGAATGGACGACATTTATTTTTTTAAGTGAAGAAAGTTTCGGTATGTGATCTATAAACTCTTCATCGTAAAAAAATAATTTTGGTTTCATCGTTAATTAAAGAATCAAGTTCACGAGGTATCAATCTAAAATTTAATGGAACGAGCAATGCACCAATTTTAATGCAAGCTAGAAATAGAATTGCTATGCTCAGATTTATTCTTAGAATAAATTGCAATGCGATCACCCTTTTTAATTTTTGTATTGATCAAGTAAATATTCTGCTAATGCATTTGTTCTTAAGTTGAAATCAAGAAAATTCCATTGAACATCCCGTTGATGTTCACGAAGGAACATTTTATTTGGTGTGTACTTTGCCCAATTAGCAAGCCAGTCAATTTGAAAATTATTCATCAGTTTTTCTCCTGGTAAAGAAATAAACTAATCCTCCAACAAGTAGTGATGCAGAAATTGCCATTGCAGCAGAGACACCAGGATTTTGTCCCGTTGCAATGCTAAACGGAACCTTAATGTTTCCATAGAAAAAACTAAAATGAACAACAATTGCAACTAATGAGGCTGTAATAACTGCAGCCTTTGAAGTGTCTTTTAAAAACATCCCAAATAAAATTGGAACAAACGCCGCTGAGAAATAAGCGTATACACCATTCTGTGCAAAGATGCCAACACTTAAATTAGGATTAACTAATTGATCATATGAAAGAAATATTGAGATAATAGCAATAAATATAATTACAATTCTGTTTGTTAAAATAGTTGCGGCGGAGTTCTTCCTGTCATCATTTGGAAAATATTTTCCAAATAACGGTTTTATGATGTCAGCCGTAATGGAAGTTGAAACAGATTGAATCAGTCCTTCCAGAGTTGATATACCTGCAGAGATTAATCCCATCACAACTATTAAACCAATGTAAACAGGAAATTCTCTAACCACATAAGCCGATACAATACCGTCTAATTTTAATGGTGCTCCATTAATTATTAAATCCGGAAAATCAATCCTTGCATAAAGTCCCACAATCACAACCAGAAAGAATAGCATTTGTGTAATTATTCCTGTTGTTAAATATCTATTTACATCCTTATCAGTTTTTAATAGAAGTGATTTAGTAATTATATGAGGCTGACAAACAATTGCAACTCCAATTACAATTTGAGCGAAAATTATTTCGAAATAATCCCGAAATAAAAAACTACTTTCATTTGTAATTTGAACAAGTTTGGGATCAATGCTTGCAAGCTTATCTAAAAAACCATAGATGCCATTTGAAAAATGGTGATAACCTGACCCAAGCAATATAAACGCAACAATAATCATAATTACTGCTTGTACTGTGTTAGTGTACACCATTGAGTTCGCGCCACCAAACATCATGTAACCAAAGATGAAAACAACTAATCCTATTAGAATAGAAAGTTCACTTACATTTAAAGTTTTGGATAAAACTTTTGTTAATCCAACACATATCAAAACAATAAAAGTGATTAATAGAAGTGTAAGAAATGCAAAGAATAAGGAATAGCCTCTGCTCTTATATCTTGTTCCCATCCACTGAGCCATAGTTAGAGCTTTTACGCTACTGCCTATGTTTACGGAATCCTTTAGTAAGTAAAACCAATGATACCATTGCTGCAATAGGCATAACAATTGCGTAAGAAATAACTCCGCTAATTCCATAAAATGCAATGAACCCTGGATTTATTATAAATGTAGCAGCGCTCGTCATCGAAGCTGCCAAAGCTAGGCCTACAGCAATCGGGGAGAATGCAACATTGCCAACCGCATAATCACTTATGTTTTTTATTTTTAAGTGCACCGCGAATTACAAAAAATAAAATCACTGCGCTGTAAGCGATTACGAGAATCCAACCAGCAAATACAAGTTCTTTTTGAAGCGATATCCATAACTTATTATTTATTACATTTTAAAAATTGATAAAGCAAATACTAATCCGCCACCGGAACCAATGAACAAAACTAAATCTCCTTTTTTAATCAATCCTTTTTTATTAGCATCATCAAAAGCCATAGGTATGCAAGCAGAGCCAGTATACGCATACTTTTCCATAATAGTATGGCCTTTTTTCCTTTCAACTTCAAGATTATCAAGAGTTTCCCAAATAGAATTAATATTTATCTGAGTGATGAAGTAATGATCTATATCATCTGGTTTTATTTTTAGTTCATTACAGGCTTCTTTAATCATTCGTGTCCATGTAATTGGATTAGTTTCTTTCGGGAATTTTTTGACAAACTTTAGTAAATGATCTTTATTCTCTAAAACTTTTTGTGTGACAGGCTGATGTGTACCACCGGCGTAAATACCCATCCAATCACAATATTGTCCTTCAGTATAAAGTTTACTTGTAAGAAATCCTTCCTTTCCATTTTCAATTGATGTAAGTAGAACTCCTGCAGCTCCATCAGCGAAAAGAGTTACTGTTTTTTTATCCTGCAGATTTAAATATTTACTCATCGCATAAGCACCAATAACCAAAACTTTGTTATACTTTTTGTCCGATATAATATATTTTGAAGCTATATCAAGCGTGGTTACAAATCCAGCACAAGCGGTATTTACATCGAACGTTCCAGATTTAATAGCTCTAATCGATATTGTACAACAGAAGCAGTTGAAGGTGAAATATACTCAGGAGTATCCGTTGCAATAATAATTAAATCAAGTTCATCTGCTTTTATTTTTGCATTATCTAAAATTATTTTCGCGGCTTCAACACACAAATCAGCGGTAGATTGATTATCATTGCACCATCTTCGTTCCTTTATTGTAAGATTTTCACGAAGCCAGGTATCTACATCTTCACCCAGTAATTCATTAAAGAAAGAGTTTGGTAATACTCTGTCAGGCACATACATTCCGGATGAAACTATTTGAGCATTTCTTATCATAAAACCAATCCACCATCAACACTTAACACCGTACCGGTAATATATTTTGCTTCATCGCTTACTAAAAATAAATATGCATTCGCAATGTCCTCCGGATTACCAAGTTTACCAAGTGGAGTTTTTTCTTTCAACATATCAATAACTTTTTCAGGAACAGTCTCAACCATTTCTGTTGCTATAAATCCCGGTGCAACGGCGTTAACATTAATTCCTTTTCTGCCAAGCTCGCGAGCCCAAACTTTTGTCATCCCAATTATTCCTGATTTTGTTGCCACATAATTTGTCTGTCCAAAATTACCATATAAACCAACAACGGATGAAGTGTTAACAATTTTACCTGATTTATTTTCAACCATAATTGGTGCTACAGCCTTTGTACAATTAAAAACGCCGGTTAAGTTTACATCAATTACTTGCTTCCATTGGTCCGGAGTCATTTTAAAAGGGAAGCGTCACGGGTTATTCCCGCATTGTTAATTAGGATATCAATCTTTTATGTTTTGAAACTATTTCGTTTACCGCCGTGGTGACAGAATCCAAACTTGTAACATCAACTTTTTGGAATTCAATATTTTCACTTATTTCTTTTAATTCATTTATTGTGGAAAAAGCTTTTATTTCATTTACGTCCCAAATGATTATGATTGCACCTTCTTGGGCAAAACTTTTAACGGTAGCTTTCCCAATACCCTGAGCACCGCCGGTAATAATAGCAACTTTATTTTCTAATCTTTTCATTTTACTTTCCTTAGTTTTTAACGTTTGAAAATTTTCAAACGATGAATCTAAATATTTTTATTTCTACTTGTATATTTTTTTTTCTTTCTTTTGCCCATGCAGTAAGAAAGTTATTGTAATGCGTTTCCATTAGTAAATAAAACTTTCCATCTCTTCCATTCTTTTATCAACAGGAAGCAGGGAATTATTTTTGGCAGTTTTTACTTTCTCTTTTAACTGTTTGGCTATTCTTGTGTTGTTTTTGATCAACTCTAAATTATTTCTAAATGCATGTTCAAAGACTTCCGGTTCAACTTCGTAAAAATCTTTTCTGTTGTTACTTGGCATCCAAACTTTGCGGATTAGATGTTTATCTCTTAATCTTCTAACGATCTGGCTAATAGGTCCTTTGCTTCGTCCAAGTTGTTTTGTTATTTCATCAAGTGATAGTGGTTCAGGCGAGAAGAGCAGGAGAGCGATTATATGCCCCATTAGTTTACTTAAACCAAATGCTTTGTAAGCTTCACCGAAACGTTGGATAAGTTCTTTTTGATCTTTTCTTCAGTTGTCATTTAGATTTTAACTTTTGAAATATTTCAAACGTTAAAAACTTAAACCGAATTTTATTTAAAGTCAAGGAGTATTTTCTAATTAAGGAGATTTGAATAAAGTAAAATTAAAGCGTGGATTTTAATTTTGTTAATCCAGTTTTGCTTACAGGCAATTCTTTACCATTCTTTAAGACCAAGCGGTAAGATTCTGTATCGGTTTGTTCAAGATGTTGCAGAAAATCTAAATTAATAATGTATGATCTATGAATTCTTACAAATTGATTTTCATTAAGATGATTTTCAAAATATTTCATTGTCTTTTGTTTTAAAAATCTACCTTTTTCGGAATTTATCAAAACATAATCATCCTGTGCTTCAATCCATTTTACTTCTTCAACTGGAATAATAGTGATCTTTCCAGCATCTTTAATCACTACGCGTTCTAAAAACTCAATCTTTTCATCACGCTGTTTAATAATATTTTGGATTGCGGAATTTTGTTGAAATCTATCACCAAGTTGAGCGATTGCCTTTTGCAATGCACTTGTAAATCTCTCTTCCGAAAATGGTTTTAAGAGATAATCAACAGCGCTAACCTCAAAAGCTTTTATCGCAAAATGATCGTATGCAGTTGTAAAAATAATTATAGGTGGATCTTCAAGAAGTTCTAGCATTTCAAATCCGTTTAATTTCGGCATTTGAATATCAAGAAAAATAAGATCAGGTTTTAGCTCGTTAATTTTTTTTATAGCATCAAATCCGTTTGAGCACTCATCAAGAATCTCAACATCATCCCTGTTAGCTAAATAATTTTTGGTAATTTGTCTAGCAAGTGATTCATCATCAACGATAATTATCTTTATTTTATTTACCATAGTCCTAAACTAATTCTTTTTGTAAAGGTATATAGATATTCACTGTAAATTTACCATTCTCTTTTTTAATTTCCATAAGATTATCCTGTTGATAAATTAATGATAATCTTTCTTTAATATTCTTCAATCCAACACCAGCACCCTTTTTGTGGGATTCACCTTCAAAGTTATTGCAAAGTGTAATCTTTAAAAAATCATCTTGCTTTGTACAAGTTAGTTTAATTGTAACCGTATCAAGTGTTTCATAAACAGCGTGTTTAATGGCGTTTTCAAAAGCGGCTGCAGAATCATGCTGGGTATCTCTGTTTTACCGCATTCTTCCTGTAGTTCTTCAACGTAAATAAACTTATCATCAAATCTTATCTTTTCAATATCAAGATACAATTTAATATTTTTTAATTCTTCGTTAAGTGAGTTCTTTTGTCGATCATTGTTGGCAAGTGTGTATCGTAAAAAATCCGCGAGCTTAATTATCATTTGCTTTGCTTTTTTGGATCAATCTCAGTTAAAGCGCTAATTGAATTTAAACTATTAAAAATAAAGTGTGGATTGATCTGAAATTTTAATGACCGCAATTCTGCTTCGGTAACAAGATTTTTTAATTCAGTTTCTTTTAAAACTCTTTCTTGAAATCCAGAATAATAAATTACAATGTAATAAAATGCAGTTAATAGAAAATAATAAAGAATTCCAATAATAAATCTTGATTTAATTGTCTTTACAAAAAAATCGCCAAACATTTCTGTATCGTTAATTATACTTATGGTAGCAAAATATCCTAATGCAAGCCACACGATAGAAATAAGTAATCCACCACCAAAGTGGGTAAGTATAACTTTTGTTATTTGATTGTGTTCGATGGAAAGATAAACAGAAGAATACCAAAAGCTTAAACCTAGTGCTGCAATTAAAAGATTGAAGACAACTGCATCCACAACTGAGATAGTAAAAGTAATTTTGCCTTCAAACGTAATAAGATTTACATACAGAACTGCAATTGCTATAACAAACAACAAGTATAGTAGAATGCTTTTAGGATTTTTTAATATCGGGTTAATAGACATAATTGAAAATTACAAATATGTTTTCAATTCGCCGCCACCAAATACAACTAATCCTTTGACAATTAATGTTCTGCTCGTATCAACAATACGGCTTGGATCTTTTATACTTTTATTTGAAAAACCACCAAAGATCGAAGTTACATTCATAATAACATTCCAATCTGGAGGAACAACGATTGTAGTACCGCCAAAAACTGCAAGAATGTCAATTGAGCTTGTACCTTCAGCAAGTTTAGAACCCTTTAGGATTATTTCCGATCCGCCAAAAACCGCCGTAATATTACCACCGCGAAAACTATCCGAAGTAACTATTTTTGTTCCGCCTCCAAAGATTGCAACATCATCAATAACATCCTTTGTAATTTGCCCAAGTTCATTAGTCTCTTCAGACTTCTTTCTTTGGTTTAGAATTATATAACTACCAATTGCAATTAAAAATATTGCAAGTACAACTGATCCATCATAATCTATTGTAGGAAAAATTCTGGGAAGAATAAAAACAAATCCAAGCCCTGCAAGAATTCCGCCTAACATTTTTCTTGAAGTATTTAGCGTCAGATACATTCCGATCACGATAAAAAAGAAAGGCCAGGAAAAGATTACTCTGCCAAAATTAAAATTAAAAATGTCTAAAGAATTAAGAAAAAATAATCCACCTAATCCAATTAGTATGCTGCCTAGCAATACTCTTTTATCAACCGAGTTTTTATTTTCTTCCATTTTTCTACTCCTTAAAAAGATATACCGTTTTCTGGCGGAAAAGTAATACAAAGTTAACAATGCGGAAAGTAAAAATCGGCGAATTGATAATATTTATCGGTAAACGGCTATTATTAGCTTATTGATGATATAGTCCTAAATTTAATTGGTTAATGGATTAAGTGATTTCTAATTATAATAAAGAGAATTAGTAATAAAATACTTTTATTTTTCTGTTAAAATTATTAAAAATCTTATCCCAAAAGATCAACGAGAAAAATATTTTTTCATTAATTGTTGTGCTTTCTGGTTTCCTAAATCAGCGGCAATTTGAAAATCCACAATAGCCCCATCAATATTATCAATGGTTATTTCAGTTAAACCTAGATAATAATAACTATCTGCATAACTTTTATTAATTTTTATGGATTTTTGATAATCCTTTATTGCTCTATCGAATAGTTCTAATCCGTGATAAGCTCTTCCTCTGTAACAATAATATTCATAATTAAGCGGATCATCTTCTATTAAAATATTAAAGCATTTTATTGCCTGATTATATATTTCACAATCAAGATTCCTTATCCCAAGTTCATAAACTTCAGAAAGTGAAAGATCTTCTAATCTTGGTGGAGTGTCTATTATCGGGCCTAGAGGTGGATCAAATATTGGACGTTCAGGACCTGGATAATCAATAGTAGGATTTGGATTCCAGACTTCTACAATTTCTACGATAACGGGTTCCGGTGGTGGATAACATTGCGGTAGATTTTCTTTTTTCTCTTATCGGTTGTTCAATTGGCTGGCGCTTTTGTTCTGGATTACGGATTGGATTTTGAACTGGATTTCGATCATCTAGTCTATCAATTCTATCACCTGGTGGAGTTCTTTCATTACCTGGATTACGTTGAGCAATAGATTTAAAACTTATTATTAAGCTAATGGCAAGTAATATCAATAAGGTTTTCATGACTCTCTCTCCTGATATAATTAAAAATATGGGACCCATAATTATGCCAAAGAGTTAATAAAAAAGGGACTATCACAAAAGTACTATTCTGTTCGTTACGGCAAATTATTTTAGATTCTTAAAGCTCAATTTTGTAAAAATATATATGTTCTTGAAGCTATTTCAGATCTACATAATAATACTGTAAAAACAGTCGATTATTGTTTTTATATTATTACATTATCAGAGTACCAAATCATACCTTCAATTATTATTTAATATTGAGTATTTTAACGTCAAATAAAATCAAAATTAAATTTTTATAAACTTAAGAGAGTGAGAAATAATGGGATCCAAAATAATCTGGACAAAAATTGATGAAGCACCAGCTTTAGCAACTTACTGTTTACTTCCTATCGTAAAATCATTTGCCAAAGGAACAGGAATCGATATTGAATTAAAAGATATTTCTCTTGCGGGCAGAATTATTGCAAATTTTCCTGATAATCTAACTGATGAACAAAAAATTCCTGATTTTCTATATGAATTGGGTGAAGTTGCAAAAACTCCTGACGCAAACATTATAAAGCTTCCCAACATCAGCGCATCAATTCCACAGCTCCAATCGGCTATAAAAGAATTGCAGGATAAGGGATATAAAATTCCAGATTATCCCGAAGAACCAAAAAATGATGAAGAGAAAAAGTTAAAAGAAAGATTTGCAAAGGTTCTTGGCTCTGCTGTAAATCCGGTTTTAAGAGAGGGAAATTCTGATCGAAGAGCCGCAACATCGGTTAAAAAGTTTGCACAGAAACATCCTCACAAAATGATGAAACCCTGGCCGGAATCAGGATCAAAATCTCGTGTTGCGTTTATGTCTGAAAAAGATTTTTATGGTAATGAAAAATCACTAACACTAAATGCGGATGACGTTGTTAAAATTGAATATGTTGATACAAAAGGAGCCGTTACTGTTCTAAAAGAAAAACTAAATCTGCTTAAAGGTGAAGTGATCGACTCTACAGTTATGAATGTTAAAGAGTTGAGAAAATTCTATGCAGAACAAATAGAAGAAGCAAAAAAAGATAACGTACTTCTGTCGTTACATCTTAAAGCAACAATGATGAAAATTTCTGATCCAATAATGTTTGGACATGCTGTATCGATTTACTTTAAAGATGCTCTTGATAAACATTCTGACGCGCTTAGAGAGATCGGTGCTAATGTTAACAATGGTCTTATGAATGTACTTGAAAAATTAAAAAAACTTCCGGAAGCTAAAAGAACAGAAATAGAAGCTGATATAAATAAAGTATATGAATATCAGCCCCAGCTTGCAATGGTTGATTCAAGAATAGGAAAAACGAATCTGCATGTTCCAAATGATGTAATAGTTGATGCATCAATGCCAAATGTTGTACGTGATGGCGGCAGAATGTGGAATCGGAAGGATGAATTGCAAGACTGTATTGCTATGATTCCGGACCGTTCTTATGCAACGATTTACAATGAAATTATGGAAGATGCTAAGGTGAATGGTCAGTTCAATCCAGCAACAATGGGTGCGGTATCAAATGTTGGTTTGATGGCCCAGAAGGCAGAGGAATATGGCTCACACGATAAAACTTTTGAAGCAAAAGGAAATGGAATTGTTCGTGTTGTAAATTCTAATGGTACAACTCTACTGGATCAGAAAGTTGAATTAGGTGATATTTTTAGAATGTGCCAGGCTAAAGATGAGCCGATTAAAGATTGGATAAAACTGGCTGTAAAAAGAGCAAAAGCTTCTTCTTCTCCGGCAATTTTTTGGCTTGATAAAAACAGGGCGCACGATCGAGAAATAATAGCAAAGATTAATAAGTATCTGCCGGAACACGATACAAATGGACTTGAAATTAAAATCCTTAAACCGGTTGATGCAATGAAATATACTCTTGAAAGAGTAAGGAGAGGATTGAATACGATTTCGGTAACTGGTAATGTACTTCGTGATTATCTGACTGATTTATTCCCGATACTTGAGTTGGGCACAAGTGCAAGAATGCTTTCAATCGTTCCGTTATTAAATGGTGGCGGATTATTTGAAACGGGAGCGGGTGGTTCGGCACCAAAACATGTTGAACAGTTTTTAAAAGAAAATCATTTAAGATGGGATTCACTGGGTGAATATTGCGCACTTGTTCCTTCTTTAGAAATGATTGCTGATAAAACAGGAAATGCAAAGGCTGCACTTTTAGCGGAAACACTTGATGTTGCAATCGGAAAATATTTAGAGAACTCTCGTTACCCATCCAGAAAAGCCGGAGAGATTGATAACCGTGGAAGCTCATTCTATCTTGCATTTTATTGGGCAGAAGCATTAGCAGAACAAAATAAAGATGCTGAACTCAAAACTCGATTTGCTAAGATGGAAAAGGAAATCAAAACAAACGAAGAATCAATTGTAAAAGATTTGATTTCTGTACAAGGAAAACCTGTAGATGTTGGCGGATATTATTTCCCGGATGATAAGAAAGCTTCTGCAGCTATGCGCCCAAGCTTAACCTTTAATAAAATTGTTGATGAGATATAGTTTTAAATCATGATCATTAACACTGGTTTTATTAAAAAACGGTTAGAGATAATTTCTATATCCGTTTTTATTTTTAACTACTAATTAAATAAACTTTAGTTTAAAAAATATTTTACTTGTGATGACTGCAATAATTTATAAATTTATTTTAAGTATAAAATGAACTATAAAATAAATGATGATATTTTTACAGCTTTCCCAAAATTAGAAACTGAACGATTGTTTCTTACTGAATTTATGCTAAGTGATTCTGAGGAACTTTTTAAGATGCGTTCAGATAAAAAAATTTTAAAATATCTTGATAGGGAACCGCATAAATCAATCGAAGAATCAGAATTAATGATTTCTGAAATGATCAAAACATATAAGAATAAAGATGGTATCAACTGGATAATTAAAAAAAAAGACTCACTAAATGTTATTGGTTATATTGGTTATTGGAGGATGAGAAAAGGAGATGTGCGAGCAGAGATTGGATATGCAATGAAACCTGAATATTGGGGCAATGGCTTTATGAACGAAGCATTGGCTAAAGTAATTGATTTCGGGTTTAAGGTATTTTGTTTGCACAGCATTGAGGCTAATGTTAATCCTGCTAACTTAAGTTCAATAAAACTTCTTGAGAAATTCGGTTTTAAACGTGAAGCATTTTTTCACGAAGACTATTTTTTTAATGGAAAATTTTTTGATAGTGCAATTTATTGTTTATTAGAAGCCGATATTAATTAAAACAATTGTCCTTAGACATTTATTGTTAATAGGAGATTAAATCCTCGTTACATTTTGATTAAAAATATTTTGCACAACAAATAATTAAGATTAATTTTACTCTGGTTTCGAAAACGTTTTTTCAACATACGAAGGGTAATTCTGTGTTAAAATTAAAAACCAATCTCATCTTAATCTTCATTATTACCTTTTTATTTTCATCCTGCAAAGATGAAATAACCAATCAGTATTTATTAGAAACAGAAGGTGGCTCAGCACCTGATGTAAACGTAATATTTTCAAATTATTCATTGAATACTGTTCATTCGTATCATATGGATACCACAGCTTATCCTCAATACAATTATTCAATTGATTTAAATTTGAAGTTAGATAAACCCGATAACCGAAGCCAAATTAATAAATTGATTGTTGTAAATGAAGTAGGTTTTGGCTGGGAATATTTTGGTGATGAACTCGAAAGTTTTTACTCAGATACACTTGGAGGTTATGCGCTAAAAAATTTAGTTTATTATTCAGATGGGCAATACCCTCCACCCCAAACTACTTCCACTTATTACAGGGTTAAATTATTTTCCAAAACAAATAAAGCCTCTGAGGATTATGAATTATTTTTGATTCCCAACTTTATTAGTGCCGGATCAATTTCACATAATTGGTACACTCAAAGTACCTATCAGTTAAATTTTAATTATTCATCAAACTTTATATCAGGAGATGGTGAAGTGTTCTGGCTTAATTCGCAAAAGCAAATTATAAGTACAACTAATTTTACATATAATGATTTTGTTAGTGGATATTATTTGCGTTTAAATAACGTACCTCAAGAAGCTTATTATTTTTATTTTACCTATCAATGCACAAGAAATAATGTTAAAGTTTCATTAAAGTCTGCTCTTATGCAAATCGAGGGCAGATTCCCAGATAATATTCAGATACTGAACGAGTACATTTACGATTTTGATATTGTTAAGTATGTACCAGAAATTCAAAAAATACTTATTGTAGATGATTCATATAATTATTTAAATATAATTGATTATAGCACTTTCGATTTGACTTCTAAGATTACTTTTGCAAGTAGCCCCATCTCGGTTGTTTATTCCAATTATGACAACAAAATTTATGTTGGCTGTAAAAATGGTAAGTTATATTCTGTTGAAGTTACAGGGACAACTCCGAGTTTTGTACGTAATCTGGGAGGTGATTACATCTATGGATTGATAGCGATTGATAAATACATAGCTGCAAGTTGTTCAAATGGATATTTGAGAATTTTAAATCTTGAAACAAACACATTAGTTTCTGAAAACAGTTTTTATTACAATACTTCAAGAGACATGATTTTCAATAAAACAAATAATGTATTGTATGGATCTAACGGTAGTTATTTATTTAGGGTTGGTTTTAATCCAGTTACAGGTTTACTTTCAAATCCTAAATCAATATACTTCGGCGGTAGTTCAGGTTATACAACATTGCTTCTTTATCCTGATGACACAAAAATAGTTACCGGCTCTGGCTATATTTATAATTGTTCCAGTAATCAGCTAAATGATCTAAGCAGTTCTTATAATCTGGGTCAAAGTTTTAATTCATGTGCTTTTTCAAGTGATAGTATTGGTATAATAACATTTTATCCGGGATATTCTTATTCATACAATCAAGCTTTAACTGTATTTCATAAGAATAGTTATAGTACGCTCGGATATTTAGAAGAATTTTGGGGCAGTCCACTGTATTTAATAGCCAATGGTGACGAAATAAAAGTTTTGTCAAAATATAGTGCTGGATATAGTTCCGGAATAGCAGCTGAGATACTTAATTATAGCGATCTTATTTCTGTTCAAAAAAAATCATCTAAAATTGTTAAAGACAAATATTATCTCCCTCATAAGTTAATCTTTTAGTTAAATGCTTGGGACAGCTGTTTAAAAGCTGTCCCAAAGTATTTATTGATTCTTTACTTTTACTAATATGTGCATTCCAATGAATGTCATTAATCACTTCAATTAGAACTTCATCAGACTATATTTAAACAAGAAAATTTCAATAATCAAAAAGGGAAAAAGTGATGCAAAAAAGAATTCTTGGCAAAAATGCGCTCGAAGTTTCAGCAATCGGGCTTGGTTGTATGGGTATGTCTGAGTTTTACGGTCAAACAAATGATGATGAATCGATAAAAACAATTCATCGCACATTAGAGCTTGGTATAAATTTTTTAGATACAGCTGATATGTACGGTGTTGGTAAAAATGAAACTCTTGTTGGCAAAGCAATTAAAGGTAAACGCGATCAGTTTGTTATCGCAACAAAGTTTGGAAATATGCGTGGTGCGGATGGAAGTTTTCTTGGTGTTAATGGCAAACCGGAATATGTAAAACAAGCTTGTGATAAAAGTTTGAAACTTTTAGATATTGATGTAATTGATCTTTACTATCAACATAGGGTTGATCCAAATGTTCCGATTGAAGATACTGTTGGAGCAATGGCTGATCTTGTTAAAGAAGGTAAAGTAAGATATCTAGGACTTTCGGAAGCCGCACCTTCAACAATACGACGAGCAAATAAGGTTCATCAAATTACTGCATTACAAACTGAATATTCTTTGTGGACGAGAGACCCTGAAAAGGAAATTTTGGATGTTTGTAAAGAATTAGATATTAGTTTTGTTGCATACTCACCTTTGGGAAGAGGATTTTTAACAGGACAATTTAAACCCGATCAGGAAATTCCTGCTGATGATTATCGAAGGGTAAATCCGAGGTTTGTTAAAGAAAACATAGAACATAATTACAAACTTGTTCAGCAGCTTGAGCAAATTGCAAAAGAAAAAAATTGTACTGTTGCACAACTCACACTTGCATGGCTTCTGCATCAATGGGATAAGACTATTCCGATTCCTGGTACAAAGCGAGTAAAGTATCTTGAAGAAAATGCTGCCGCTGTTGAAATTAAACTAACAGAAAATGAACTAAAGAAAATTAGTGATGCTGCACCTATTGGCTTTACAAAAGGCACGCGTTATGCTGAACAAGCTATGAAAGCGGTTAATAGGTAGTTAATAGTACTTACCTTGCGCAATTTATAATTAGGAACAAATTATTTGGAAAAGACTCAGGTTACTGAGTCTTTTTTATAGTGATTTAATCAGTTATTTAAATTTGAGTGTCAATCCTTATATCAGTAATTTTAACATCAATTATTCAACTCATATTTTACTCTAATGGATGAATTTAAAGACGAATATCAAAAAGAAGAACAGCAAGCTCAACTTCTAAACATTGATAAAGAAAATGATCCGGATTACGATCCCGATGATGATCTAACTTATGAAATTTCCCCCGTTGCTGCTGCATTTATTGGTTTAGCTGGTGGATTTTTTCTTTATCAAATTGTTGGTTCTTTGCTTACTTTTTTAATATTTGGCATGGATCTCGAATCCATACCGGTGCACAGTTTACGTCTGATGACAATGGCAGGGCAAATTCTTTTTATACTTTTACCTGCTTTGCTTTTTCAAAATGGATTTACTCGGATGTTGGAAAAATAATTCGTATCCGCATACCTGATTTGAAAGAGTTAGGAATTTTTACGATTGGAATTGTAATTTTAACTCCACTACTTCAGAGTTTTTTATACATCCAAAATTATTATATAGAAATCTGGGCAAAAATATTTCATTCATAAATGCCATAAAAAACTTTTTTGATGAAATGAATAAGATGGTTGAAAAAACTTATGGCAATTTGCTTACTGCAACTAATATTTTTGAGTTAATATTTGTAGTTATAGTTGTTGCTGTTGTGCCTGCATTATCAGAAGAAGCTCTATTCCGTGGATTTATCCAACGAAGTTTTGAATTAAAGTATAAAAAATATCTTGCAGCAATAATTACAGCTTTATTTTTTAGCGCGTATCATTTTAATCCTTACGGATTTATTCCGCTTTTTATTTTAGGTGCTTTTTTTGGATTTGCAGCCTACAAAAGCAAAACACTTTTAATACCTATGTTTTTACATTTTCTAAATAACTTTTCTGCTGTAATGTTATATCACATTATAGGTGATGAGGAAATAATTAAATCAGATCCGGCGGTAAATCCAAATGAACTTTCATCGTATGTTACAATGTTTTTGGGATTATCGGTTCTTTTTGTTGGTTTGATTATATTCATAAACAAATATTATACTTCTAAAGAATTAATTAAGGAGAATTGAAATGCCATTTTGCCCAAATTGTACTTACGAATATGTTGAGGGGATTAAAAAATGTCCCGATTGCGGTGCTTCATTAGTTGATGAACTAATAGATCATGATTGGGTAGTCGTTTATACATCCGATCAAGAGTACGATATACAAATGATGAAAGACGCTTTAGAAAGTGCGGATATTGAAACAAATGTGTTATCACAAAAGGATAGTAATTTTCCTGTAACTGGTGATCTAGCCGTTATAAAACTTTTAGTAAAAAGTGACGATGTAGACTCTGCACAAAAGTTTATTGAAGAAATAAAAAACACTAGTACAGAAGACGAGCAATAATGGCACTCGGGAATACTGCTGTTCGGATTTTAGTTTCTGTGATTGCTATTCCAGCACTTGTATTGTTCTCTTATTTTGGCGGAGTTTATTTCTTGAGCTTCGTGCTAATCATTGCAGGAATTTCTTTTTATGAATTTTCTGTTTTGGCAAAGCAAAAAGGTGCAAATGTAAATGTTAATCTTGGTTTGCTTGCAATAATATTTTTAGTGATAAATCAGTATAGATTTTTATTCAGCCAGTATAACTTTTTAATTTCATTTTTTATTGTACTTTTGATTTTTGAACTTTTTAGAAACAATGGATCAGCAATACAGAATATTGGCTCAACTTTGCTCGGTGTTTTTTATTTGGGATTATTTGGAACCACACTTATTGGGATAAGAGAATTTTACCCAAACATAAATGGATTATACGAACACGGCGGATATTTAATTATCTCAATTTTTGCAACTATTTGGATTTGCGACTCCGCAGCTTTTTTTGGCGGAACTGCACTTGGCAAACATAAATTGTTTCCACGTGTAAGTCCAAAGAAAAGCTGGGAAGGTGCAATTTTTGATTTGTATTTGCAATTCTTGCAATGATATTAGCAAAGAATTTAGTACTAGATTTTCTATCTCTTAAAAATGCAATTGTAATTGGATTTATTATCGGAACGTTTGGACAAATTGGTGATCTTGCTGAATCATTGTTAAAACGTGATGCAGGAGTTAAAGATTCATCACATTTAATTCCAGGGCACGGTGGAATCTTTGATCGTTTTGATTCGCTGTTGTTTTCATCACCAATTATTTATTTATACTTAACTTATTTAGCATGATGATTTTGGAAATGATTTTATGAGTGGCAAAGTTTCAGTAATTACTCTTGGTTGTTCAAAAAACACGGTTGATTCTGAAAGGCTAATGAAACAAATTCAGCTTAATAAAATTGATTTAACTGACGATCCAAACAAAGCTGAAACTGTAATTATTAATACTTGTGGATTTATCGAAGCAGCTAAAGAAGAATCTGTAAATACAATTCTTGAAGCCGTTGCAATGAAAAACAGCGGTAAGATTAAAAAAAGTTATTGTTGCCGGATGTTTATCAGAAAGATATAAAGAAGATTTAATAAAAGATATTCCCGAAGTTGATATCTATTTTGGAACAGAAAATTACGAAGGCATAATAAAAGAGCTTGGCGGTAATCTAAAAAAAGAACTAATCGGCGAACGTTTATTAACAACTCCATCGCACACAGCCTATTTAAAAATTTCCGAAGGCTGCGATCATCCTTGTTCATTTTGTGCAATTCCACTTATGCGCGGATTGCATAAATCAAAACCAATGGATGAGTTGATTAAAGAAGCAGAATTTCTCGCTACAAACAACGCAAAAGAATTGGTACTGATAGCGCAGGACACAACTGATTATGGAAAAGATATTTACGGTAAGAATAATATTTCTGAGCTATTACGAAAATTAAGTGAGATTAACGGAATCGAATGGATAAGATTAATGTATGCTTATCCATCAAAATTTCCTGATGATCTAATTGAAGAGATAAAATCAAATCCAAAAGTTTGCAAGTATGTTGATATTCCGTTGCAGCACATTTCTGATGATGTTTTAAAATCAATGCGAAGGGGAGTTACTGCAGAGCGTACAAGAAAATTGTTACACAAACTACGTGCAGAAATTCCGGAAATAACAATTAGAACTACATTTATAGTTGGATATCCAAACGAAAAAGAAACGGACTTTGAAGAACTTTGTGATTTTATAAAAGAAATAAAGTTTGATAGAGTTGGAACTTTTACCTTTAGCGTTGAAGAAAATACATCAAGTTATATTCTTGGTGATCCTGTTTCTGAAGAAGAAAAGGAAAGAAGAAAAAATGTTTTGATGGAAATTCAAAAGAAATATCACTGCAAAAAAATGAATCTTTTATAAATAAAAAACTAAAAGTATTAGTTGAAAGTGTTGAAGGGGATTTTTACATTGGCAGATCATATCGTGATGCACCTGAAGTTGATGGGGAGATTTTAATAGATAAAAAAAATAACAAAGTTAAAATCGGCAATTTTTATGATGTTGAGATATTTGATTACGATGAGTATGATTTGTTTGGTAATGTTTTGACAAAAGAAAGGAAAGAATAATGAGAACTTTTTTGTGCAGCCTTATCTGTTTATTTGCAACATTTAATTCTTTGGCTCAGGAAAACACAAATAATGAAGTTAAGAAAAAGATAAGTGATGCTGTTTATTTTCAAGACTTAGTCAACATACAATCAGATAAACCTGGGCTTTCTTCCGTTGATATTTATATTCAAGTGCCATATAAAAATGTGCAGTTTCTAAAGTCAAACCTAGGATTTACTGCAAAATATTCAATTACAGCTTCCGTATTTGATAGCTCTAAAAAAAAATTAATTGTTGAAAAAACCTGGAATGAAATAATTAATGTTATTGATTTTGGAATGACTACAACTAAAGAAAATTATAAATTAAGCAAAAGAACTTTCGATCTTTTACCAGGGACCTATTCAATACGAACAATGCTTTCGGATAAGGATTCTAGGCAAGAAGCTATTGGTGAAAATATTTTTACAGTTAAAGAATATGTTGGTGATATGACCTTAAGCGACATATTAATGATTTCAAAATCGGATAACGCAACAGGTAAAAATGAACTCATTCCGAATATAAGCCGTAATATCCCAAGCTCTAAAAACAGGGTTCAATTTTATTATGAAGTTTATGTTAAGGATTCTGTTGATACAAAGAAATCTTTTGAATATTCTGTTCTTAATTCAGAAAAGAATCTAATCCATAAAGAAGTTGAGGATAGGGATTTAAAACCCGGGATAAACAAAGTATTTTATTCTCTTTCAGAATTCTCTTTTGATCTTGGCGTGTATTCATTAAGTGTTTCAATGCTTGATGAAAACTCAAAAGCGATTCAGACAGTTAATAAAGCTTTTTATTCACACTGGAAAGGCTTACCGGTTGTTATCACCGATATAGATAAAGCAATTTCTCAAACGGTTTATATTGCCACTCCAGAAGAACTTGATAATATGCAAGATGCCGAAACCACATCAGAAAAAACAAAAAGATTTTTGGAGTATTGGAAGAAAAAAGACCCTTCGCCAAACAATGATGAAAATGAAATATTTGACGAGTACTTCCGTAGAATCGAATATGCTAATGAAAATTTTTCAAACTATACCGAAGGCTGGCGCTCAGACAGGGGAATGGTCTATACTATACTTGGAGCACCAAATAATATTGATAGACATCCATTTGAATATGATTCTAAACCTTATGAAGTTTGGGAATACTATGATATTAATAGAAGTTTTGTTTTTCTTGATCAAACAGGTTTTGGAGATTATAGATTAATGACACCATTAACCGGCGATTTGTACCGTTACAGATATTAATATTTTACTTATTTGTTTTTTTGATCATGATTCTAATAATAACTCTCAATCCACTTTTAGAACGAATATTTACTTACGAGCAAGTAAAGTTTGGAACCGTAAATAGAAACTCCTTCACAAAATTATTTGCAGGCGGCAAAGGATTAAACGTTAGTCGCCAATTAAAAAAGTTTGGAGTAAAATCTTATAATTATTTTTTTTCTGGTGGAACAAATGGAAAGCTTTATCGCGATTTATTGAAAAGCGATGGAATTGATTTTACATTTGTTTCTACAAAATCAGAAACAAGACACGCTGCTGTAGTGTTATCAGAAAAAGATAAAATTGTTTCATCTTTCTTTTCAGAGGATCCAAAAATTTCGCAAACCGAAGTTGATGAGTTCAAATCAAAATTAGATAAAATGATTCAGAACAGTGAAATTGTTATTTTTTCAGGTAGTTCACCATCGATTGAAACTGATTCAATATTCGCTTTTGGAATTGAATTAGCAAACAGGTATGATAAAGTTTCAATTTGTGATACTTACGGCAATCACTTGCAAGACTGTATTGATGCTTCTCCAACAATTATTCACAATAATTATTCTGAAATAGTTAACGCATTGTCTGTTAATTTTGATGATGAAAAATCAGTAATTGAATTTCTAAATAGTCTTTACAAAAAAAACATTAAGCGTGTTTATTTAACGAATGGGAGTAATAATTTTTACGCTTCTAATTTCAATTACATTTATAAAATTAAGCCTTTGCAAATTCAGGAAGTTGATGCAACCGGAAGCGGCGATAGTTTTGTTGCTGGAATTGTAAACAGCTGGATTAATTCTGATTTATTTGAGGAATCCTTAAAATTTTCAACAGCTACTGCAGGATTGAATGCCAAAACTTTTGATATTTCTTCCGTTAGCAAAGAAGATGTAATTTTATTTAAAGATAAAGTAGAAATTTTACCGGTTGGAAAAAAACAAAGACAATCGATGACTCGCCTCGCGAAATTTAGTTTAGTAATTTTATTTTTCTTTTCTTCATTAATATCGGCCCAAAAGCTCTCTTCATTTGATGTGAAAGGCAATATTAATTTTGATGATTCCGAATATCTAAAATGGTCAGAACTTCGCTTAACACAACCTATTTTCAATGGAATAATTGATTCCGTAAAATCTAAAATCGTAAGAAACATTTTATTACAAGGGTATTATTTTTTTTACATCAATAACGTCGAACTGATTGTTTCAGATGATTCTGTATTGTTTGAAATTATCTTGGATATAGATGAAGGCAATCCTGTAATTGTAAAAAATATTTATTTTGAAGGAAGTGATACCGCTGCGGATATACGTATGCTCAGTCAGTTTGATTATTTAAAAAGACAAATATTTAGTAAGCAGGCAATTGAATTAAGTATTGAACAAATATTAACCCAATTTGAAAATTCAGGTCATCCTTTTGCTAAAGTTAAAATCAGTTCGGTATATGTTTATAAAGATTCTTTGAATGACGAAAATTTTGCAGATATTTATCTTAATATAATAAGCGGTAATGTAAACAAGATAGATAAGGTTGATGTTCGCGGTAATACATCGACTAAGGATTATGTAATAATCCGAGAGCTTCGATTAGAATCGGGTGAGCCATATATACAAAATAGAATTGAAGAATTTCCAAATAGGTTAAATCGATTAAGGTTTTTTGATCCTGTAGCTGTTCCGCAGTTTTATATCAATTCTAAAAATGAAGGTATTTTACTTGTAGAAGTAAAAGAAAAAAGTACAAATAACTTTGATGGAATTATAGGTTACATTCCACCAGGCAAAAATGAAAACTCTGGTTACATTACAGGACTTGTAAATATCTCATTAAGAAATTTATTTGGAACTGGCAGGTCAGCAGCAATCAGATGGAATAAGTATAATCGTGATTCCCAAGAATTGGAATTAAAGTATCTGGAGCCATGGTTACTAGATTTTCCAGTAAATATAAATCTTGGACTTTATCAAAGGGCTCAGGATACAACTTATGTGCAGCGAAAATATGAAGGGACAGTTGAATATTTAGCAACAGAAAATATCTCGGCATCATTGATTCTGGCTGCTGAGACGGTTGTGCCAACAGTTAGAACTATTCCTGTTTTTACTATATATAACTCTTCATACATTACAACTGGTGCTAATATAAGAATTGATACACGAGACGATCCTTATTCACCTACAAAAGGCTTTTTATTTGTTAACGCTTATTCCTTTAGTAGAAAAACAATTAATGGTCCTGTTGAATATATCACACCAGCTTTACAAACCTCCGTCGATCTTCAAAGATTTTCATCTAGCTTTTACATTTTCTATGAATTATTTGCGAGACAAATTATTGCTGCTGGGGTAAACGTAAAAGAGCTACGCGGTTCAACTTTTGAAAATAGTGACTTATTTAGACTTGGCGGCACAAATTCTTTACGTGGATATAGAGAGGAACAGTTTATAGGAGCGAGAATATTTTGGTCTAACTTAGAATATCGCGCTTTGTTAACTAGACGTTCTTACGGATTTATATTTTTTGATACAGGTTACTATTTGCGTCCTGAAGATATTGAAAAAAATATCATTAAGTCAGAAGAGTTTCTTTATGGTTTTGGACTAGGTTTAAATCTTGAAACCGCATTGGGTGTTTTAAGAGTAAGTTATGCACTCGGTGAAGGTGATACTTTTAGCGATGGAAAAATCCATTTTGGAATATTAAATGAATTTTAATTAATGGAACTAATTATATTTAATAAAGGTTAAGTATTTATGATTAATCAAAAAGAATACACGAATGGCGAAATTTCAGTTATTTGGAAACCGAATGTTTGCATACATTCAGGTAATTGTGTTCGGGGTTTAGGGAAAGTATTTAATCCTAAAGATCGCCCATGGATTAAAATACATTCGGCAAATACAGATGAAATAATAAACACGGTAAATTCGTGTCCATCAGGTGCGTTAACATATATAAGGAATAATGAAATGACAGATAAACCGGAAGCAACAAAACCTGCAAATTCAAGCGAAGTAATAACTAACATTAAAATAATTTCAGGTGGACCGATAATGTTCGAAGGGTCGTGCACTATTGTAGATAAAGAAGGAAATGAGACGTTAAAAGAGGGTAAAATATTTCTTTGCCGCTGCGGTGGCTCAAATAATAAACCTTACTGCGATGGAACTCATAAAAAAGTTGAGTTTGATAAATAAATAAAATTAAGTTTCTCTTTAAGTGCTGCTTCGATTATTTTGAGGCAGCATTTTTTTATTTAAAGATGAACATTTCAAAACATATCCTTGCATACATAAAAATTACACGCCCGCTAAATGTTATAGTAACATTTTTTGTAGTTGTAGTTGCAATCTATATATCTCAAAAAGAAAATTTAGATTTATCGTTTATGGTTTTAGCCTCATTAGCTGCGGCTTTAACGGCTGGATCAGGAAATATAATTAATGATATTTACGATATTGAGTCAGATAAAATATCACATCCACGAAGAGTTTTGGTAGTGAGCTCAATTTCTAAAAAACAAGCATGGTATTATTATTTATTTATTAATTGTGCTTCAGTTTTTATTGCAGCAAGTTTATCCTCAGTTCTTTTAACTATTGTTTTTGTTGTTACATTATTACTCTTTATATATTCAGCTTATTTGAAACGAATGCCATTGATCGGAAATGTAACGATAGCATTGATTACAGGTTTAGCCTTTATTTACGGTGGATACGCTGCTGATAATCCAATTGCCGCAATCGTTCCAGCCGTATTTGCTTTTTTGATTAACCTAATAAGAGAAATAGTAAAAGATATTCAGGATATTGAAGGCGATTCAAAATTAAAATATAGAACTTTCCCAATCATATTTGGAATTGATAAATCAAATAGAATTATTTCTCTAATAATAGTTTTATTACTTGGAGCCACATTTTATCCCTTTTAACTCATTTATATAAAATAGAATACTTTTTAATTGTAATGATATTTGTAAATCCACTGCTTGTATTGTGTATAAAATTTTTATTTGATAAGAAAAAAGGAAATAAATATTCCATCATAAGCAGCATCTTAAAATTAAATATGTTGATCGGCTTAATTGCAATTTGGTTTGGCAGGTGAAAAATTTTGATAAAAAATATTTAGTTGGTGATATTAAATATCTCGCCGGAACGGATGAAGCAGGACGAGGTCCATTAGCCGGACCGGTAGTTGCAGCAGCTGTAATTCTTCCAAATGATTTTTATGATTACCGAATTAATGATTCAAAAAACTATCTGCAAATCTTAGAGATGAACTTTTTGATGTGATACGAAAAAACGCACTTGCTTATGCATATACTGAAATATCGCATAAGAAAATTGATAAAATAAATATACTCCAAGCATCTCTGCTTGCAATGAAAACATCTGTAAAAAAATTAAAGATTCAACCACACGTTATTCTTGTTGATGGAAATAAATCATTCAGTTATTATGCTGATGTAATCCCAATAGTTAAAGGTGATTCTAAATCTTTATCGATAGCATCAGCTTCAATCATCGCAAAAGTCATACGTGATAGAATAATGATGAAATATTCAAAAAAGTTTCCGCTTTATGGCTGGGAAACAAATAAAGGTTATCCAACTACTGAACATATTAAAACCGTTTTGAAATATGGCGCCTGTCCGTTGCACAGAAAGACTTTTCTTAAAAAGATATTTGAACACGCAAATCAAACTGAGTTATCTTTTATCGAAAGTGATAACTAATGAGTGAAAAAAACAAAAGAGATCTCGGAAAAGAAGGAGAGGATATAGCGGTAAAATATCTTACGGAAAAAGGTTTTATAATTATTGAACGAAATTATCACTACAGCACAAAAGGTGAAATTGATGTAATTGCCAATGACAAAAATCAATTAGTTTTTGTAGAGGTTAAATCCAGAATTAATCTTGAGTATGGTGAGCCTGAGTATGCTATCAATCCAAAAAAAATCAAACAAATAAAAAAAATGGCGGAGCTTTATCTTTTTGATAAAGAAATTGATGAGGCCGACTGCAGGTTTGATGTTGTTGCAATTTTGCTTGGTGATGGTTCAAACCCAGTTATTAATCACTATGAAAATGCTTTTATGTGAAAAAAATCTTGATTTAATTCACAACAATTAAATACACTCAAAAACTTTGCGAAAAATTTCTTAGTTTGAATCTACGATTAAAAAAATAATTCAAAATATATTCCCAAAATGAAAAATTCTAAAAACTTAAATGTTAAACCGGGCAAAATGGAATTGCGTTTAACAGAATTTTTCATAATGCTGGCAGGACTCTGGCAGTTTCAAATTCAATTCTTTAAACAAATTTTTATTCCACCTTACGAAATTGACCAAATCCGAAAACACATGGATGAGCTTGGAATTAAAACTCTTCCTATTGTTAGTGTAACCGGATTTATTATCGGGCTTGTTATTACCATGCAAATGCATCCTGTTATGGTGCGGTTTGGTGCTGAAGCTTTTTACCCGGCTCCGTGGGAATATCGATTGTTAGAGAATTGGGACCTGTAATTACAGCTTTAATTTTTGCCGGAAGAGTTAGCTCTGGTATTGGTGCAGAACTTGGATCAATGCGAGTGACCGAACAAATTGATGCTATGGAAGTATCGGGTGTTAATCCCTTTAAATATCTAGTTATCACAAGAATATTTGCTTGTACTTTTATTCTTCCAATATTAACTGTGTATGTTATTTTTGTAGCTTTTGTTGGATCATATATAGCCGTGGTGCTTGTCCAAAATATGAACTATGCCTATTTCGTTGATTCAGTTGTTGCATCTGTAGAATTTGGAGATGCAATTCCAGGAATTCTAAAAACTTTTGTATTTGGTTTTATTGTGGGAATCGTTGGAACTTACAAAGGTTACACAGCAACAAACGGAACTGAAGGTGTTGGTAAAGCTGCAACTACGGCCGTTGTTGTTTCTTCACTTATGATTTTAATTTTTGATATGGTACTTGTAAAAATAACTCTTTGGTTGTGGCCAACTATATGACAGATGTTGTTGAAATATTAAATGTTTCAAAAGCTTTTGGTGATCACGTTGTACTTAAAAATGTTTCACTTAAAGTTGAAGAAAACGAAAATTTTGTTGTCTTTGGACAGAGTGGTACAGGTAAAAGTGTTTTGTTAAAATGTATAGTAGGATTATTAGAACCTGATTCGGGTGAAATTTATATCAAAGGAACTAATGTTCTTAATTTAAATCAGAAAGAATTAAATAAGGTTCGTAAAAATATTGGATTTTTATTTCAAGGAGCCGCGTTGTACGATTCGATGAGCGTGCGGGAAAACTTAGAATTTCCATTGATCAGAAATTTTAATTTCACGCCAAAAGAACGTGAAGAAAAAATCAAAACAGTTTTAGAAAATGTTTCTTTGGAAGAAGCTATTGATAAAATGCCATCAGAACTTTCCGGCGGAATGAAAAAACGAATCGGGCTTGCACGTTCAATTATTGCAGAGCCAAAACTTATGTTATATGATGAGCCGACTACGGGACTAGATCCGATAACATCAAAAGAAATAAGTTCTTTAATATTAGAATTGCAAAAATCTTTGAAGATGACATCTATAGTTGTTACACACGATTTACTTTGCGCAGAAATAATTGCGGACAGAGCAATAGTATTAAATGAAGGTATTGTACAATACGAGGGTACAATACCAGAACTAACTTCTTCACGAGATCCATTTTTAAGAAATTTCTTTAGTCATGAAATTATTGAAGAGCAGAACAGGAGCACTAATGAATAATACACTTGCAAATGCTAAACTTGGAATTTTTATTTTTTTGGGAAGTACAATATTGGTTGTTATAATTTTCCTTCTCGGAAATAAGGATCAATTATTTGCCTCAACATATACTATCAAAGCAAATTTTAAAAATACAGAGGGATTAAGAAATGGGGCTTCAGTAAGATTTGGAGGAATTGATGTCGGCGCCGTTAAAAGCATCCAAATTGTTAGTGATACGAGTGTAAGCGTTGAGGTTACGATGCGGGTAAAAGAGGAAATAAAAAGTTTTATAAAAAAAGATTCGAGAGCGAGTATAGAAACCGAAGGTTTAGTAGGTAATAAAGTTGTTATGTTAACAATGGGTTCACCGAATGCAGAAGTAATTTTAGATGGAGGCAGAATACTTTCTAAAGAACCATTAAGTTTTGCAGATATTATAGAAGAAACACAAGGGATAATGGCTTACACAAAAGATATGACTAAAAATATGGCGGAAATTGTTTACAAAGTAAATAAAGGTGAGGGTACTATCGGTAAAATATTGAATGATGATAAACTTTATACGGCAGCAACTAACCTTACAAATACAGCTGATAAAAACTTAAACTCGATTTCGGATGATATGAAAGATGTTATCGCATTATTTGATAATCTTGGTAATGGGGTAAGGGATGTCGTTGGAAATATAAATTTAATTGTTACAAAGATTGATACAGTGTTAGAAGGTGTTTCTGAAGGTAAGGGGTTGCTCGGTTCTTTGGTTTCGGATAAAGGAAAAGAAGGAAAATCCTTAAATCAAATTTTGGATAATTTAGTTGTTGTAACTGAAGATGCAAAAACTTCGGCATCACGACTATCAGAAAATATGGAAGCCTTAAAGCATAACTGGTTATTTAAAAGTTATTTTGAAGAACGAGGTTATTGGGATAAAGATGAGTTTGAAAATCAAATAGACTCAAAAATTATTGAGTTGAATGATAAAATTAAATTGTTGGATGAAAAGATTTTAGAATTAAAATCAATTGAGAAAAAATAAATTTACGCTTATATCGTGGACGTCTAACTTACGTCCACAATTTGAACAATTGTTAAAATTACTTTCCTGAAATTTCAATTCAAAAAATGGCTAAAGAAAAAAAAATAATCGTAAAAGGTGCACGCGAGCATAATCTTAAAAACTTAAGTTTTGAGATTCCGCGTAATAAGCTTATTGTATTTACAGGAGTTAGCGGCAGTGGAAAATCATCTTTAGTGTTTGATACCATTTATGCCGAAGGACAGCGAAGATATGTTGAAAGTCTTTCTTCTTATGCACGGCAATTTCTTGAGCGAATGAATAAGCCTGATGTGGATTTAATTCAAGGGATTTCTCCTGCCGTTGCAATCGAACAAAAGACGGGCTCTCGTAACTCCCGTTCAACAGTAGGGACAACAACCGAAGTTTATGATTACTTGCGATTATTGTTTGCTCGAATCGGAAAAACGATTTGTTTTCAATGCAGTAAGGTTGTTACTAAAGCTACCACAGGAACCGTTGCAGATTGGCTTGAAGAGCAAAAAGATGCAACAAGGTTCTATCTCACATTTCCGCTTCACGATCACGAAGGGCATACTGTAAAAGAAGAAATTGAGTTGTTAAAAAAACGTGGATTTTTTAGAATCTATTTTAATAAGAAATTTTACGATCTGAACGAGACTGATGTAAAATTACCTAAAAGCAAAAAAGCAGTTCGAGTAGTTGTCGATAGATTTAAAGTGACCAAAGGTGAGGTACGAGAAAAACTTTCTGATTCTATTGAGGTGACATTTAAAGAAGGTGAAAACAGAATTGTTCTAATCAATGCTGATACCAATGAACAGCATGAGTTTAACAAATTTTACGAATGCTGCGGTGTTCGTTACGAAGAACCAGAACCAAGATTCTTTTCTTTCAATAATCCTTTCGGTGCTTGCCCGGTTTGCCAAGGATTTAGTAAAATAATTGGCGTGGATATGAATCTAGTTATCCCAAATCCAAATCTTACAATCGCTGATGGAGCAATCGCACCATATCATGGTGCAAAATATAGTTCATATCTTCGTGATCTTATCCAGAATGCACGAGATTATAAATTTCCGATACACGTTCCATACAAACAGCTTACAGAAGAGCAAATTTCCCTTGTAAAAAAAGGTTTTGGAAAGTACAAAGGACTTGATCACTTTTTTTCTGAACTGGAAAGAAAGACTTATAAGATTCAAGCTCGCGTAATGCTTAGCCGATATCGTGGTTACACAATATGTCCGGCATGCAAAGGATCACGATTAAGAAGGGAAGCGCTTCAAGTAAAAATTGATAACAAATCTATTCACGAAATTGTACAAATGCCAATAGAGCACTCTTTACAGTTTTTTGAAGTATTAAAATTATCTGAATATGATTACACTGTTGCAGAAAGAATCCTTAAAGAGATTATAAAGCGCTTAACTTTTCTAAACAATGTTGGAATTGGTTATTTAACATTGGATCGCTACAGCAACACTCTTTCTGGCGGAGAAACACAAAGAATAAATCTTGCAACTTCCCTCGGTTCTGCATTAGTTGGTACACTTTACGTTTTAGATGAACCAAGCATTGGCTTGCATCCCCGTGATAATGCGAAACTTATAAATATTTTAAAAAATCTTAGAGATATTGGTAACTCGGTTTTAGTCGTCGAACACGATGCAGATATGATGCGCGAAGCTGATCTTATTTTTGATATGGGACCAAAAGCAGGAATTGAAGGCGGAGAAATTGTTGCAATTGGGGATTATGACGAGATATTAAAAAATAAAGTTTCTTTAACAGGCAAGTATCTTTCTGGTGAGTTATCGATACCGATACCTGAAAAACGCAATGAAAGAAAAGGTAAATCTGTTAAAATTATAGGAGCAAAAGAAAACAACCTTAAAAATCTAACTCTAGAAATTCCTTTAAATAAATTTGTAGTTGTAACGGGCGTTAGCGGTTCCGGCAAAAGCACACTTATACACGATATATTTTATGCAGGACTTGCAAAGTATCTTGGAAATGCACCATCGTTCATTGGTAAGTACGATGATATAAAAGGTGGCGAGTATATTGATGATGTTGTGATCGTTGATCAATCTCCAATTGGTAAGTCTCCAAGATCAAATCCAATTAGTTACATAAAAGCTTTTGAGTTGATTCGAGATTTATTTGCATCAACTCATCAAGCAAGAGCTCGGGGATACAAGCCTGGTTTCTTCTCATTTAATGTTCCGGGCGGAAGATGCGAAACCTGCCAGGGCGATGGTTATATCAAAGTTGAAATGCAGTTTCTTGCTGATCTTTATCTTGAATGCGATGACTGTAACGGCACTCGATACAAAAAAGAAATTCGTGAGATAACTTACAAAGGAAAAAACCTTGTTGATGTTCTTGATATGACGGTCGATGAATCATTATTGTTTTTTGAGGGCAATGATAGAATTATAAGATTATTACAGGTTCTTGCTGATGTAGGATTGGGCTATATTAAACTTGGTCAGCCATCCAATACTTTATCAGGTGGAGAAGCACAGCGAATAAAACTTGCTTCATATCTTACTTCACAAAGAGACAGAAGACATTTACTTTTTATTTTTGATGAACCGACTACAGGATTGCATTTTCATGATATTTCAAAACTGCTGAAATGTTTTCAACTTCTGCTAGAAAGAAATAATTCCGTTGTGATAATCGAACACAATTTAGATGTTATAAAATGTGCTGATTATATTATCGATCTTGGTCCTGAAGCCGGAGATAAAGGCGGGGAAGTTGTGGCAACCGGAACTCCTGAAGAGATTGTAGAAAATCAGAATTCTTGGACAGGTAAATATTTAAAAGATTATCTAAACTGAAATCAATTATTTTTTATCTCGCTTTACAGTAGGTTTAAAATCAGAAGGTCTTCCTAACTTTTCTAATCCTAAAATTTCTCTTGCGCGATCTAATGAATCATCAATGTTGCCTAAAATATTTTGTTCCCCGATAACTTTCAAAAATCCAGATTGATCCAATGTTATTAGTGGTTGTGTGTGAACGCCTGATAAAACTAATTGTGTGCCTTTTTTTAGTGATTCATGATAAACTTCTTCAAGTGCATGAATTCCGGTTCCATCTATTGCAGGAACATTTCTCATTCTTATAATCAATACTTTTGGTGGACTTTCAATAAATCGCATTGCATCTCTAAATTTTGAAACTGCTCCAAAGAAAAACGGCCCATTTATTTCAAAGACTTCAACTTCATCCGGAACTTTTTTGAATTTTATTGCATTCAAATCTATTGATTCTTCATTATCGTCCGTTAACTCACGCGTAATGATCCCAACATTCGTAACCATTGCCATAGAACGCATAAATAGAAATACTGCTAACACCATTCCAACTTGTATTGCTATAGTTAAATCAAATACAACGGTTAATCCAAAAGTTGTTAGTAAAACCGCAATATCACTCTTGGGACTTTTAAATATCTCAACAAAAGATCGCCACTCACTCATATTGTATGCAACGATAATAAGTATGGCTGCAAGTGTTCCCATCGGAATTAGTTTGGCATACTGAGCAAAAAAAAGTGTTATTAGTAAAAGAACAATTGCATGTACAATTCCAGCAATTGGTGTTCTTCCGCCATTTTTAATATTTGTAGCTGTGCGCGCAATTGCGCCTGTTGCAGGAATTCCACCAAATAATGGAGTTACAATATTCGCAATACCTTGAGCAACCAATTCCATATTAGAACGATGTCTTCCGCCAATCATTCCATCTGCAACAACCGCCGAAAGTAAAGACTCAATAGCTGCAAGTATCGCAATTGTAGTTGCTGGTCCAATTAAATTTTTAATCGTTGCAAAATCTATATGTGGAAGAACAGGTGAAGGAATTGCAGATGGAAGGTCACCAAACTTTGATCCAATAGTTTCAACTGGAAAATGAAAAATTTGAACAAGTGCTGTTGTAACCAAAAGTGCAACTATAGATCCTGGAATTTTATGAGTGATTTTGGGAAAAATTAAAATAATAAATAGTGCAAGCGCTGCCGTTCCAAATGCGTAATAATTTATTGTTGAAAAGTTAAACGAGTATTCAATCCATTTATCAAAAAATTCCGAAGGAACTTTATCCATTGCTAATCCAAAAAAATCTTTAATCTGAGTAGAAAAAATTAGCAGAGCAATACCGCTTGTAAATCCAACGACAACAGGATGTGGAATAAATTTAATTACGGATCCAAATCTTGCTAGACCCATAATTACAAGAATTACTCCCGCCATAATTGTTGCAATGATAAGTCCATTCATTCCATATTGCTGAACAATTCCATAAACAATAACGATAAATGCGCCTGTTGGTCCTCCAATTTGTACACGACTGCCGCCAAGAAATGAAATAATAAATCCGGCTATTATTGCAGTGATTAATCCTTTTTCAGGTGTTACTCCAGAAGCAATACCAAAAGCAATTGCGAGAGGAAGTGCAACAATTCCTACAATTGTTCCTGCTGATAAGTCGGCAAAAAATTGTTTTGATGTGTAATCTTTTAAGGTGGTGAATAATTTAGGTTTTAACATTAAATACTGTTTAGTTTATCAAAAAAAGACGGCGCAAGATAATAATTATCAAAATCAATCACGTTATTACCCAAGCAATGATTATAGTGCTAAAAATTGTTTTATATCTTGTGATTGGAGGCATCATTTTTGAACATGCTATTTACTCCAAAATGAATATCTTTAAGACAAAAATAAATTATTAATGATGATCAGAAAATTACTTTTTATATTTATCGTTATTGCCCAGATTTCATATTCACAAAATTATGGAAGCTTACGGTTTACAAATTATGCAGATGACAGGGAAAGTGCATTCAGTTTAACTTTTGATGATGGTCTTCTAACTCAAATTGAAAATGTCCGACCAATATTAAATCAATATGGATTTAAAGGAACTTTTTATGTACTTCCTCCATATTTAACTGAATCATTACCAGGAATTTGGAGATATGGAACTTGGCCTGGTTTTCAAGCAATGGCAAGTGAAGGTCATGAAATTGGTTCACACACATTGAACCACGATACTTTAACTATTCTACCTTGGGGAGATATCTTAACCGAAGGTACATTATTGTATGAACTTAATAAGTCAAAAGATTCCATAGATCAAAGGATTCCTAATTCCAAGTGTATTTCATTAAACTACCCTTATACACTTCATAATTCTCTTGTTGATTCTGCTGCAAGTTTGTTTTATGAAAATGGCAGAACACTTGGACAAGTTCCAAACGATTCATCATTAACTAAAGAGCAGTGGTTTGGATTGAATGCGAAAGTTGTTGAATTTAGTTTACCTAGGAATTCTGTTGATGATGATCTTGATGAACTTTATACTTTTTTAGATTGGACTCAAAACTCAATTGATAACCATAAATGGGGAATGATCATCATTCACGATGTTGTTCCGTTTACTCAACTTCAAGAATTAATAAATGCGGGAATATATCAACCGGTTACAACTGAATGGTTAACCTCATTGTGTGATTTTCTATGGGCAAGATCATCAAATAAAGAAGTGTGGGTAGAAACAGTTGGAAACATTACCCGATATATTAAAGAAAGAGATAATTCCAATTATCAAATCATTTCTTCGTCGAGTGGCTTAATAGAAATTAATGTGGAAAATAATTTAGATAACCTAATTTATAACTATCCTTTAAGTGCATACATAAAAATTCCGGATAATTGGAATTTTGTTCGATCAGAACAAAACGGAATTGTAGACACATTAACAACAATGGTAACAGATTCCGGAACCGTCGTTCTTTCCAAAGTAATTCCAAATAATGGAAATTTAAAACTTAAGCCCGTTGCACCAACAGGAATTGAAACTGGAAGTAATAGCGTTTCAGAATTTCAATTATTTCAAAACTATCCCAACCCTTTCAATCCAAACACAAGTATTAAGTACACAATAAGCAGTGCACAATTTGTTTCTCTAAAAGTATTTGATGTATTGGGTAATGAGGTTGCAACTCTAGTTGATGAATTTAAACCAGCAGGAGTTTACAATGCACAATTTTCAATTTACAATTACCAATTAAGTTCAGGTTTTTATTTCTATCAATTAAAGGCAGGAGATTATTTAGAAACAAAAAAAATGATTCTATTAAAATAATTTTTTAGAATTCAAACTTTTGTGTGCGTTTTGTTCGGGGGAATCTGCTTTTTAAGCCCTCAACAGTCATTACTGCTGTTCCCAGCATCCAGTTATTGTACTTAACCACATATTGACCAAGAGGAATTTCAACATCCTTAATTTTCCAACCAGTTAAATAGTTTAATAACTCATCATCATTTTTTAAATGGTAAATAAATTTTGTGATTTGTTTGTCTAAAACCTGTGCTGCCTGAGAATTAAATGTTATCCTGTCTTTTTTATCGAGCGTTCCAAGTTTCAATCCAATCCTATTAAATAATCCTATATTTTCTTCATCCCAATCACTAACAACAAAGAAAATATCTTTGCCTCTGAAAATGTATTTGTAATTATCTAACACTTTCCTATCAACACCAAAATGCTCTGAAATATAATTTATGTATTCTTGAATTTCTTTATGATTACTTTTTACAATCCTGTTTTCTGTCTCTCTAAGATTTTCTTTTTCGGGTGATTCAGTAACATCGACCTTTCTCATCTTTACCAAAAAGAAACCATCAGAATCAATTTCCCAAGGCAGAATGCGTATAGCTTTTTTCAATTCAGGATTTAGTTGTTTTTCTCCATACTCTGTAAACGCTTGTCGGGAAGGGATAGGTAAATTTATTTCTAACAATTCCACAGGATACTTTTCTAAAATCTTATCAATTACTAATTCGTTTTCTTCAACAGATAAGGTGCAGGTTGAGTAAACAATTTCCGCTCCTACTCTTGCCATTTTTATTGCCGCAATAAGTAATCGCGTTTGCAGATGTTGCAACCTGTCAACATGATCCAACGACCACCAATTACTTACTTCACCTTTTTTCTGAATGATTCCAAGTCCGCTGCATGGTGCATCCACAAGTACTTTTGTAAAGTGATCATCATAAACTTTGCTGAGTACTTCACCTTTTGAATGAATTACTGAAGAATTGATGATATTCATTCGTTCAAGATTAAATACTAAAGACTTGATTCTTTCATTATCCACCTCATTAATTAAAAGCGCACCACGATTGTTCATCATCTCTGCAATCTGCGTGGATTTAGATCCAGGGGCACCGCAAAGATCCAGTACAACATCATCACTTGTTGGATTTAAGATTAGCGGCGGCATCATTGAGGAAAGAGACTGAATGTAGTAAAACCCCATTACGTGCTCAAATGTTTTACCTATCCTTTCATTTCCTTCAATTATTTTTAATACTTTTTCAAAATGATTAATCGGTAAAGATTTTATTTGATATTTTTCAAAAAGTATTTTGGATAAATCATCTCTTGAAATTTTCGATGTATTTACTCGTATGTACTGAGCGCTATCCAGTTCGATAAATTGTAAATACTTATCCGCAGCTTCTTTTCCGTAAAGTGATGAAAAGTAGTCGTATATTTTTTGCGATACTTCTGTTGCCAAAATTAATACCTGATAAGATTTAACTTTTGAAAGATCTCATTTGAAACAGCATGCATATTTTTTCCATCATGAAAATTCTTTTTATAATCTTTTTTTATTCGATTAAGAAGATCATCTAAATAATTATTGTAAGAATCTAAAATTGATTTGATTACAGATTTATCTTTCGGAATGTATGCTTTACCGTTTCTTTCTTTAGAACTGTAAACAATAAATTTAGCTTCATCATAGCTAGTAGCTTGATAAACAGATTCACCATCAGTTGTTATTATTTCGTAAGCACCAAAAAACTCCCGCCCAATAACCAGCGTTTTAATGGGAATGGAAATAATATCGAGCTGGAGTTCAATTATAAAATGGAGTGGAAATTCTTTAATCCCAGAGGAAAGAACGTTACTTACCCAATTTTCGATAAAGCTTTTTCGTTCAATTGCCGCCATTAGTAACAATGAAATTTTTAACGATGCTAGTCAGATCATCAATGTTTGAATATTTTTTTACTTGCAGTTTCGGATCACCACAACCAGCAACCATTGAAGAAATTTGAGGAGCTTGTTCTTGATAAACTGCGAGCACTGGAATTTTTTTACAAGCAACGCATAAGCAACTTCAAATCCCACACCCAAACTTGGACCGGAAACCTCTGCAATCAGTAGTTTACTGCCGTCAATCCATTTTATATCACGAGTATATATCTGTTTTGCGCTTAATGGAATAGACGAACTAAATTTAGTACTTACTTCAGAAAGAGCGGTATGTCCTGTGGATTCAACAATACGTACAATTTCAGAATAATTTTCCTGATAAGTTGTGTTTCCTCTTATTGGTCCTGCACAATAAATAATCATTTTACTGTTCTAAAATATTTTTATAATGTTGTTCGTACATAGGGACTACAATTGATTTATCAAAATTTTGTAATGTTCTACTCCGAGCATTTTGAGAAAATATCTCATACTTCTTTTCATTGGTTAAAAGATCTAAAGTGTACTTAGCCATTCTTTCTACATCACCAATTTCTGCAATAAACCCGCATTCATTATGTTTAACTAACTCAGGTAATCCGCCAACACTTGAACTAACAACAGGCAATCCGCATGACATTGCCTCAAGAGCAGCTAACCCAAAACTTTCGGATTGTGATGGTATCAAAAATACATCTGAAGAACTTAATATTTCAACTAAGCCATCCTGCTTGCCAAGAAATTTAACACTATCTGTAAGATTCAACTCTCTTGTTAATCTCTCACATTCAGATCTGTCAGGTCCATCACCAACAAGTAAAAGTTTTGATGGAACTTCTTTTTGAACGATATCAAATACACGGATAGCATCCGAAACTCTTTTTATCGGACGAAAATTAGATGTATGAACTAATATTTTTTCACCATTTGGAGCGATATGTTTTCTAAATGCACAATCATTTATTGAGACTTTTTTAAACAGATCTGTATCAACAAAATTTGGAATAACACTTATTTCTTTTTCGATCGAATAATTAGTTAGTGTTTTTTCTTTTAAAAATCTTGAAACAGCTGTAATGCCATCACTTTGTTCAATACTAAATTTTACAAGCGGAAGAAATGATGGTTCCAAACCAACTAAAGTTATATCAGTGCCGTGAAGTGTGGTTGTGATTTTAAGTTTTTTATTCTTAACAATTTGTTTTGCAAGATATGCTGATGTTGCATGTGGAATTGCATAATGAACGTGAAGTAAATCTAATTTTTCAAACTCGGCAACCTCAATCATCTTACTTGCAAGGGCTAAACTGTATAGTGGAAATTCAAACAAAGGATATGTGCTTGTTTCAACTTCGTGAAAAAATATATTCTCAATATATTTTGTAAGTCTGAATGGGAGGGCATAACTGATAAAGTGAACTTCATGACCACGTAAAGCTAATTCTTTACCTAATTCAGTTGCAATTACACCACTGCCGCCATATGTAGGATAACAAGTTATTCCGATTTTCATAATAATTATTTTGTCAGATTTGTTCTCAAATATATATCATTTTGATTGAATAATGAACTTTGTTTAACACATATTTAGTGGATTTGATTTAGATAGTATTAAAATCAATAGTAATTTTGAGTAACAAAAGTTTATAATGATGAAATTACTTGTTATTGGACATTCGGTTTTGGATTTTATCAGATTAGATAAAATGGAAAGTATAAGTGCAGGTGGAATATATTATTCTGTCTCGGCTTTAAATCGTTTAAAGAAAAATGAAGATGAAATTTTTCTCTGCTCCCAAATTGATGATGAGACTTACAGTTACTTTAAACCTGAATTTGAAAAAGTTAATTCAGGCTTTCTTCAAAAAACGGATAGAATTCCAAGAGTTCATCTTAATCTTGAAAAAGACAGAGAAAGACACGAGAAATATGAAAATATCACAAATAATCTAACGCTTAACTTTTCAGATCTAAATTTTTTTGATGGCATTTTAATTAATATGATTACCGGTTTTGATATAACTCTTGAACAGTTAAAACAATTAAGAGATAATTATTCTGGTTTGATTTATATTGATATTCATACACTTTCGCGCGGGATTGGTGATGATTATAAAAGAGAATTTAGAATAATTTATGATTTTGAAAATTGGGCAAAGTGTTTAGATGTAATTCAGGTTAACCAAAATGAATTATTTACTTTATCTAGCAAGAAAACAGAACTGGAAATTGTTGAAGAACTGTTTATTCTTGGTGTAAAAGTTATTTGTGTTACAAAGGGTGAACTTGGAGCAAAAGTTTTCTATTCTCGACAAAACGAAATTTCATCGTACTTTATAGCCGCTAAGAAAATTATTAATCCAAATATTATTGGGTGTGGCGATGTTTTTGGGGCATCTTTCTTTTATAGTTATATTAGAAATAATAATGCTATCAATTCATTAAAAAATGCTGTTGAGAGTGCTGAGCAATTTGTTGCAAATAAATTAATTAAATAAATATGTTTTCTATTGATCTTATAAAAAGAAGAATACTTGTAGCTGGCGCTAACGGTATGCTTGGGCAACGTGTAGTTGAGTTCTACTCTTCTCTAAACGATGTGGAACTACTATCTACTTCTGTGGAAGAAAAATCTGTATTTGAAGAGCTTGATTATTTGCAGTGCGATATTTCAAACCGAAACGACATTAAAAAAATAATAAAAGACTTCTGTCCTGATTTTATAATAAATGCAGCTGCATTTACAAATGTGGATTTAAGCGAAACCGAACGAGAACTCGCTTGGAAAATAAATGTAAAGGGCGTAGAACATCTTTCCGAATCAGCAAGAGTTTTAGATTCACATTTAATTCATATCTCAACAGACTATATTTTTGACGGGAAAAACGGACCCTATTTGGAAAATGATATTCCAAATCCGCTTGGGTATTATGCTCGAACAAAATTAGCAAGTGAGAATGTTTTAAAGTTAAGTGGCATTAAATACACCATTTTAAGAACAAATGTTTTATATGGCACTGCAAAGTTTAGTCGTCCTGATTTTGTTAAGTGGGTAGTAGATTCTTTACTTACAAAAAAACCGATCAAAATTGTGGACGACCAAATAAACAATCCAACTTTTATTGACGATCTGGTACAGGGAATTAATAAAATTGTTGAGTTGCAAAAGGAAGGAATTTATAATATCGGCGGCAGTCAGTTTTTGTCTCGTTTTGATTTTACACTTATGATTGCTGATTATTTTAACCTTGATAAATCTTTAATAAGTAAAATTAAAACAGAAGATTTAAACCAACCTGCACGTAGACCTCTGAAATCAGGATTAATAACAATTAAGGCACAAAGTGAACTTGGCTATTGGCCTCATACAATTATACAGGCTCTAGAACTTATGAGAACTGAATTAGGATTATGAAACTAAAATATTTTATCGTCTTAACTATTCTAATCAACACAACTTTTGCGCAAAACAAACTGCCTGAGTGGGCAAAAGGTGTTGTGTGGTATCAAATATTTCCAGAAAGATTTGCAAACAGTGATTTATCAAATGATCCTGAAGCAGAAAAAGTTTTTATCAACGATAAATCTATTCCAAAGGATTGGAAGGTTACAAACTGGACATCTAACTGGTTTGAACAAAGTGACTGGGAACAAAAACTCGGCGGACAAGTAAGAAATCATCTTACCGATAGAAGATATGGCGGTGATATTCAAGGGATTATTAACAGGCTGGATTATCTAAAAGATATGGGAGTTGGTGCAATTTATCTCAATCCAGTGTTTGAAGCAGTTTCAATGCACAAGTATGATGGTTCAAGCTATCATCATATCGATGTAAACTTTGGACCTGATCCGGTTGGTGATAAAAAATTAATGTGTTCAGAAATTCCAGAAAATCCTGCTACATGGAAATGGACAGAAGCTGACAAATTATTTTTAAAGTTGGTTGATGAAGTTCATGAACGCGGAATGAAAATAATCATTGACGGAGTTTTTAATCATACTGGAGTGCAGTTCTGGGCCTTTCAGGATATTGTTAATTATCAGGAACAATCAAAGTATAAAGATTGGTTTATAATTGATTCATTTGATGATCCCGTAACAGCAACAAATGAATTTGACTACAAAGGCTGGTGGGGTCATAAATCACTCCCAGAATTTAATCGTACAATAGATGATTTAGTAGAAGGACCGAAGCAATATATTTATCATTCAACTCAAAAATGGATGGATCCAAATGGTGATGGTAATCCATCTGATGGAATTGATGGTTGGCGACTAGATGTTGCTCGCGAAGTTCCAATCGGATTTTGGAAACAATGGAGTAAACTTGTTAAATCAATTAATAATCAATCTATAATTGTTGGTGAGTTGTGGGAATTGTCTGCCGATTTTGTTTCTTCAAATGGACCATTTGATGCTTTAATGAATTACGATTTTGCATTTGCGGTTAATGATTTTTTTGTTGCAGATAAAAACAAAATATCAGTAGATGAGTTTATTGAAAGATTAAAAAGATTGATGAAACTTATGACTCTGAAAATTTATTTGTACTTCAAAATCTTTTGTCCAGCCATAGATACGGAAAGACTTTCGAGTTTAATTCAAAATCCTGATCGTAAATATGAACACGATGCAAACGAAGATAATCCTAATTATAATCCGGGGAAACCAGGCAAAGAAGTTTATGAAAAACAGAAGCTAATTGCTGCATTTCAAATCCTTTACCGAGGTGCATCAATGATTTATTATGGCGATGAAGTTGGGATGTGGGGCGCCGATGATCCACACGACCGTAAGCCTATGATTTGGGATGATATGAAATATGAGAATGAAGTTATTGATGAAACATCTGGCTTTAAGAAAGGATTTGGTTCATACACTGTTGAGCAAAACAAAGATCTATTAAATTATTATAAAGATATTATTGCAATAAAAAACGAATGCAAAGAATTAAAACTTGGAACAATTAAATTTATTTTCTCTGATAACGATAAAAAAGCATTTGCATTTGAGAGTGTACTTGGTGATAAAAAAACAATTTGCATTTTTAATCTTGGCGACGATAAACTTTCAATCAAGTTTGATTTCCCATTGCGTGAATTATATAGTGCAAATTCTGTATTTGATAAGTACCACAGAAATATTTATAAAACTAATCAACTAATATTAATTGAAACCAAATCATTTGGTGTTTTTAAAGCAAACTGAATTATGCTAAATAAATACAACACATTTATATTTGATTTGGATGGCACTGTTTATCGTGGTGAAAATATTATTCCTAATGCTGATAAAACTATAAATTACCTCAAAAAGCTTGGGAAGAAGATTCTTTTTATTTCAAACAAAACGACGGGAACCATTAAAGATTATTACCTTTTCTTAAAAGGGTTTGGATTAAATATTGAAGAAACTGAAATATTAAACTCAACAATTGTGTTAAAAAACTATTTAATCAGTAATCATCCAAAAAAACAATTTTATGCTATTGGCGAACAAATATTTATTGATGAACTAGTTGATTCCGGTTTAAATTATTCTGCAAATCCTAAAGAAATACAAATACTAATTGTAACGCTTGATCGAACCTTAAATTATGATAAACTAGAAATTGCAGCAAAGGCCCTAGAAAATGGAGCCAGATTTTTGCAGCAAACATTGATGATACTTGTCCAGTTGATGGCGGCGAAGTTCTTGATGCAGGTTCAACAATTTCAGCACTAGAAAAAAGAACTCATAAAAATTAGAATTGCATTTTGGCAAACCTTCAGATTTTATGATTGAGGAAATCAAGTCAAGACTAAATGGGGATTTATTTAATTCAATTTTAATTGGTGATAGATTAGAAACTGATATTTTGATGGGTAATAAATTAGGAATTGATACGGCGTTAGTTTCCACCGGAGTGAAACTCTATGAAAATGGTAACTCAGATATCAAACCAACTTACTACTTAAATTCTGTTGCGGATGTATTAAAGCAGTAGTACCCACGGCAGGAATCGAACCTGCGACCTGCGGTTTAGGAAACCGTCGCTCTATCCCCTGAGCTACGTGGGCTAAAATAATTGCGGTGTAAAATTAAGGATGATGCGCCAAAGAATCATTATTGCATAGCAGAATTAAATAATAAAAAAGAGCTCAGAAGAGCTCTTTTTTTCTATTGTCCGATAATTTCAGCTTTGGTTAGTTGTATTAAGCTGAAGACGGATGTGCCCAGTTAATTTTTTAAAAATGAGACATATTTTTTATCTGTCCCTAAAATATGAGACTTTAGCCAATCTGACATAAATGCAGAAACCTGCATTGGTAATACTTTGCCAGCCATGTATTTTGCTTTCATATCCTTTACTTCAGCAACCAGTTTGTCGTGCACCGCTTTGTGATTTACAAAATCGGGATAAGCCTTTTCTTCATCAGATCTTCTTCAGAATTAAAATGTTGAACAGTGTAATTAACAAGAAAGTTTAAAGTTGATTCTGCTTTTTCTTTCCTTTACCATCTTTCATAGCATCATCTTAGTGTGTTTATTGCTTCAACAAGTTTTTTATGCTGAGTATCAACTATAAAAATACCTGTTTCATATTTTGCTGACCAGGTGAAGAGTGCCATTGTATCCCTTTCTAAAAGTAGTAAATAGTTTTTAACTAATTATCGAATAATATTTAAAACTATTTAGGACAGATAATTGAAAAATGGCATATATAATTGATTTTAAGTCTATAGTTTGGAGAGAATAATTTATTGAATAGTGAAATATCTACGTAGTAATCGAACCAAGTTAGGGAAATCGCTAGAAGTTGGAGTTACATTATTTCTTAGGTAAATATAAAAGATCTACCCAAGAATCGATTCATTTACTTTCATTTATTTTACTGCCAATTAGTTGGATTGGCAGAAGTTTAGAACCAAATGTTTTCTCAAAAAGGCAAATCCAAATGAAATTAACTAAAGTAAATCGACTTTAAAATCTAACCAAGGCAATATTGTATATTTTTTAAGTTATTAGATTTACTATAAGTTTGAAAAACTAATTTAATAAAGTAAAGAATTGATGTGGTAATAAATGTTTCAAAGAAAAATCACAGATGAAGAATTTTTAAATTCCTTTCAAGCATTTGGATTTGCTGCTCGTCCAGCGATCAGCTATTTACTTTCTGAAAAGTTAAGAGATGATTTAAGTATTAAAGCAGATGATGTTAAAGCAATTTTATTGCAAACATTAGAAAACTATTATTTTCAAACTGAAATTGTTCTTATGCTCATAGAAGCATTTCATCAGAAAAAACTAAATACTACGAAAGCTCTTGTTGCAATTTATCACAAAGTGTTTATTAAGGAAGGTGAGAATGGAAATTATTCAGAAGAATTGCTTCACAAAATTCAAGGTTGGAATAATCAAGAATTCATAGATTATATTGGGCTGAAAGACCCGGTAGAATTGATTAAAAATCTCCCAGGTGAAAAAATTAAAGAATTAGAAATGACATTTGAAAGTGTTGATAGAGCAATTGCTCAAGGTTATAATGAAATTTACAATCTGAAAAATTCGCTCGAATCGATTGTCTTAAACAGAATTGGAATGAAAGAAGGAATAAAAATCCCTTTTTTTAAAATGCTAAATAAGTTAAAACATGGTTATCAAGTAGTGGAAGATGAAACAGAAAACGTTTTTTCAATCCTCATAGACTTAAAAGAATTCACTTCCAAGAATTCAACTTTTGAGGTCATAGAAATTCCCATTAAAAAGGATATAGCTTATTTTTACACCGATCAGATAAAAAACATGGCAATGTCAACAAGACATCTTTTACATTTTTACATGCTGTCAAACAATAACTGATCTCGCCCATAGGAAAATGGGATGAATAACTTTAAAACCTCTCCTTAACCAGCTCCATAATTTTAATTCCCGCAACTGGAATTTTTGTACCAGGACCAAAGATTGCTGAAGCACCATGTTCATAAAGAAAATCATAATCCTGTGCAGGAATAACTCCACCGCAAATAACAATTATATCTTCTCTGCCAAGTTTCTTAAGCTCTTCAATAAGTTGTGGCAAAAGAGTTTTATGTCCTGCTGCAAGTGAGCTCATTCCAACAACGTGAACATCATTTTCAACCGCCTGCTGTGCAGTTTCTTCCGGAGTCTGGAATAAAGGACCAACATCCACATCAAATCCCATATCAGCATATGCTGTTGCTACAACCTTTGCACCTCGATCATGTCCATCCTGTCCCATTTTTGCAATCATTATTCTTGGGCGGCGACCTTCGTGCTTTGCAAATTCATCTGTCATCTTGCGAACCTGTTCAAACAGTTCGTCATCTTTAGCGTATTCGCTGCTGTAAACTCCTGATATTGTTCTTGTCACGGCTTTGTACCTTCCGCTTACTTTTTCGGTTGCTGATGAGATTTCTCCAAGTGTTGCCCGTGCTCTTGCAGCAACAATTGAAAGCTCAAGTAAATTACCTTCACCTGTTTCTGCACATTTTGTAAGTGCATCAAGTGCTTGTTTAACATCCTCATTCTTTCTGTTTTTCTTCACTTCATTCAAACGTTTTATTTGTGACAATCTAACTGCAGTATTGTCAACTTCTAAAATTTCAATTGGATCTTCTTTTTCTAATCGGTATTTATTTACCCCAACTATCGTTTCTCTGCCAGAATCGATTCTTGCTTGTCTTCGTGCTGATGCTTCTTCAATGCGCATCTTTGGAATTCCTGCTTCAATAGCTTTAGTCATTCCACCATAAGATTCAACTTCAAGAATATGTTCCCAACCTTTTTAAGTAGAGCGTCAGTTAGGGCTTCAACATAATAAGATCCACCCCAGGGATCGATAACTTTTGTAATGTAAGTTTCATCCTGCAAGTAAAGCTGAGTATTACGTGCAATTCGCGCAGAAAAATCAGTAGGCAATGCAATCGCCTCATCTAAAGAATTTGTATGAAGTGATTGTGTGTGTCCAAGTGCTGCAGCCATTGCTTCAATGCAGGTTCGCACAACATTGTTGAACGGATCCTGCTCGGATAAACTCCAACCGGAAGTTTGGGAGTGAGTTCTAAGCGACATTGATTTTGGATTTTTAGGATTAAACTGTTTAATCATCTTTGCCCATATCAATCTTGCGGCACGCATTTTAGCAACTTCCATAAAATAATTCATTCCCTGCGCCCAGAAGAAAGAAAGACGCGGTGCAAATTCATCTATGTCCATTCCAGCTTTAATTCCAGTGCGAACATATTCCAAACCATCTGCAAGCGTGTAAGCCATTTCAAGATCGGCTGTAGCACCTGCTTCCTGCATATGATATCCTGAAATTGAAATGCTGTTAAACTTAGGCATGTTCTTAGCGGTAAACTTGAAAATATCTGCAATGATTCGCATAGAAACTTCTGGCGGATATATATAAGTGTTACGAACCATATATTCTTTTAGAATATCGTTCTGAATCGTTCCGGTCAGTTGTTCATGTTTAACCCCTTGTTCTTCTGCTGCAACAATATAAAAAGCAAGAACAGGAAGAACAGCACCATTCATCGTCATTGATACAGACATTTTGTCGAGTGGAATCTGATCAAACAGAATTTTCATATCAGCAATAGAATCAATTGCAACTCCGGCTTTTCCAACATCGCCAATAACTCTTGGATGATCAGAATCATAACCTCGATGAGTTGCAAGATCAAATGCTACGGATAAACCCATTTGGCCGGCAGCAAGATTTCTTCTGTAAAAGGCATTACTTTCTTCGGCAGTCGAAAAACCTGCATATTGTCTTACTGTCCATGGGCGCTGAACATACATCGTTGAATATGGTCCTCGTAAAAATGGTGGAACTCCGGAAAGGTAATTAACGTGATCGAGATTTTGTATATCATCTTTTGTGTAAAGTGGTTTTACGGGTATTTTTTCCATCGTTTCCCAGATAAAATCTTCAACAGATTTCCCAGTTTCTGTTTTAAACTTTTCTTCCCACTCTTTTTTAGAAATATTTTTTGGAGATAAATTAAGTTCAATATTTTTAAAATCGGGTTTCATATTACATTGCTCCCATTCTTTTCAATAAGTTGGATATTATAGAATAAGCATCAGCACCCATATAAATAAAATTATCAATCCCGGATTTTTTATGTTCTTCAATCTGATCTTTTGGATATCCTGCAAGTATAACTGCTACATCTTTTGATTTTTCTTTTATTCCTTTTACAATTGGAGGTACAAGTTCTGGATATGTATCATCAGTTGAGCAAATAACAGCAGCCTGAGCTTTTGAATCAATTGCTGATTTTATTGCTTCGTCTGTTGAGTTAAAACCATTTGGATAGACTATTTCAAATCCGCCAACTTCAAAAAAAACACGAGAGAAATCTGCTCTGCCTTTAAATTGCTTTAGCGGGCCCATTGTTGCTAAAAAAATTTTAGGTTTACTGCCGGTTTTCTTTTTAAAATTCTCTGATGAGATTCTCAATTCTTCAAACATTTCTGATAAGCGAAATTGCCTTATAGGTTCAACTGTTATTCCTTTTTCAGCAGAAGCACGAATGGATTTAGAAATTTCACCTAGTGATGCGCCTTCAAGAAATGCATCAACTGCATAGTCAATTAATTCATAGGATTTTGAATCAGCAATTTTCTGTAATTTTGCAAGAATACTAGAATGTTTTTTATTATCACCCGTAATTCTATATTTCTGAATATACTCAACCCTCTTTTTGTAAACTGCATCAAAATCAGTTTGTTTAATATCGATCATATCTTCTTTTGGATTTGCATACATATTAGTCCCAACCAAAATTGATTTACGTTTTGCAAAATCTTTTTTCTTAGAATCGGCCACTTTAATGATTTCGTTTAGTGCGAAACCGGATTGTACAGCGTTCAACATTCCATCTTTTTCTTCAATTGTTTGGAATAATTTCCAGGCAGCTTGTGCAATATCAGCAGTTAGCTTCTCGATAAAAAATGATCCGCCTGCAGGATCAACTACCTGATCAAGATGAGATTCTTCTTTTAAAATAATTTGTGTGTTACGCGCAAGTCGTATTGAGAAATCATCGGGAACATTAAACGATTCGTCGTAAGCATTTGTTTGGAGCGAATCTACTCCACCGACAATTGCTGAGAACGCTTCTGTTGTGGTACGAAGTGAATTAACAAATGGATCGAAAAGTGTTTGGTTGAATTGAGCAGTTTTACCGTGAATGAAGATTTTTCTACATTCCTCTTTAACTCCATAAGATTCAAGAATTTTATTCCACAATATTCTTGCTGCTCGTAGTTTTGCAACTTCCATAAAATAGAATGAACCAATTCCAAAAGTGAACTTAATTCTTTTTGAAACATCATCTACTTTTAATCCACGGGAAATCATTTCATTCAAATACTCCACAGCAGTTGCAAAGGCAAAGGCAAGTTCTTGAACAGCATTCGAACCTGAGTTGTTATATATAAATCCGCTGATTCCAATTGTTTTAATCGGAGAATTGGATTTGATCATCAACTCGGTAGATAATTTGATTTCATCAAAAATCTGGCTTAATGAAATTGGCAAATCACCATTAACCAATAAATATTCATAAGGATCTGATATGATTGATCCTTTTATATTCATTAAACTTCTGCGTGTTTCATTAGCATAAGCAGTAAAAAGAAGAGTGATTGGAAGTGCAGAAAATCCACAGTTAATGTTTACTGGTTGACTTGTTAAATCAATATCCTTAAACAAAATTTGCATTTTTCTTACACCAGAAATTGATAACCCATCTTTACCTACTTCACCTGCTTTAGATTGATCGGCATCAATCCCGAGTTGAGTTGGATTATCTAATACTATATTTATTGAATTCAATCCACGTTGAAGATCAGATCGTAATACCTCATTCAATTCTTCGGGAAGAGCCTGGTTGTATTCTTGTGCGATTTCCCAACTTTTAAAGTTATATCCAGAAACATTACTGCCGCGGAGATAATTATCAAAGCCTGGAAAATTATTTATTTGTGGAAGATCTTTAATATCGGTTGAGGTGTAAAGTGGTTGAAGATTTATTTCTTCGTAAGTTTTTGTAATGAGTTTTTTATCAAATGATTCACCCTTCAAATCTCTTTCAACTTGCTGTTTCCATTCTTCGTAAGATGTAGTTGAAAAATCTTTTTCCAATTCGGGTTTATCACCGAGTTTTACTTCTTGAGCCATTGTAACTCCTAAATTCTAAAAATGTACAGACCAAAACTACTAAAAATCAGAGCGAAAGTGAGAATGAAAATTCAAAAAACCAAATACCAAATCACAAAAAAATGCAATTTGGTATTTAAAATTTATCTTTTCTTTAGGCTGGCGGGTTCCAGGTTTCGTGGATTAATTTTTGATCTTTCTGAAGACTGTTTTTTACTTCTGTAACTCTGAATACTGTTCGATTAAAAACTCCCCAGATGTTATCCATATATAGGCGCATCGCTTCAATGTCATTTTCACCAGGTTTTTGATGAATTGCTTCCAGCATATCTGAGTAAATCAAGTCAAGATATTTGATCTCAATATCAAAATTAATATCAGGTTTTGTATGTTCTTTCATTTTTGTTAAGTGTTTAGTTTTTAAAAAGTGTTTTTATGTAATTCTTCAATGGAACTTAATACTGATTTTATCTTTTCAATTTTGATTCTGGGGTATTCTTCTCCAGGTTTTAATTCTAAAGCCTTTTCATAAAATGATTTTGCCTCAGCATATTTTTTTTCATTTAACAGTTCATCAGCTTTTTTAATGCTTTCGTTATATGCCACAGTTTGATCGGTTATAATTGTTTTCATTTTTAGAGCATCGCCTGATTCTTCAACTATCATTTTCTTAAACTCTTCAGGGTATCCAATATTTTTAGGTTTAAAAAATTCTGTTTTTGATAATCCATCCATATACTTTACTATTAAATGCTCTCCAAACTGCTTCCAGGTTTTATAAGTGTTTTCAGCAGATGCAATTGAATAATTAGTTAAGTAATCAATTGCTTCACCTTTAGAATTTTTAAGAAGTGATAAAGCTGTTAATTCAATATTTTCCTGTTGCGCAAAATATTTTCCTTCAATTTCATTTTGTGTTTTCTTTACATCATCAATAACAATTGAATATCGCGGGTAAGAAAAATTTGCAACAAAATTAAAAACCCAGAATGCTGAATCCCAGGTAAACTGAGATAAAGAACCAACGCCTTTAGAATAATTATAAGGAGTTCTACTCATTGATGAATACATAGGAGTGTAAACTGTAAAGTAAGTGTCATCAACACCAAACCAAAAAACACCGCCAACTTCTCTAGGTAAATGTGCACGAGCTTGAGATACAAATGAAAATCCAGTTTGGGGTGTTGAAATTGGACGCTCATGAAAATATTCTTCACCAGTATATTGCCACGTTAATGGTCTCCATCTGTAAGGCATTTGATAAGGACCGGCAGCAATTCCTTTTGTCATGTCTAGTTCAGTTCCTTCATAATGATCACGCATTAAACCCATTACATCGTGAACAGATAATTTTTCATCTGGTTTAATATACAACGGCATTCTGTTTAAAGATTCGCCTTTGATGTATGAAATATATTTATCCATTGTTGAGTTGCACCTTCTAAATAAAGACCAAACTCTTGCATCGCAAAATCTTATCGCTCCAAAATCCAAAGGAGCGTAGGCATCAGAAAAATTAAATTCAGAATCTTTACCCAAGAAATAACCATTGTCTTTTGCAAAGGAAATCACATCGGGAGCATACAAACAATTTTCGGGATCATTTAAGGGGAAAGTTGTTATACGTGATTGATTAGCATGACCAGATATATATCCATCAGGAATTTTTACAGCTACCCAAACTGCTCCTTTATTACCTTCACCTTTCCCAATAAGTTCAAGAATCCAGGCCTCATTCGCATCCCCAATAGAAAATGACTCACCGCTGCTGTAATAACCAAATTCATTTACAAGATCAGTCATTATTTTTATTGCTTCACGTGCAGTTTTGCTGCGTTGTAAAGCGATGTAAATCATACTTCCATAATCTAGAATTCCATTTGGTGTGCCAAGTTCTTCTCTCCCACCGAAAGTAGTTTCACCAATAACAACTTGATGTTCATTCATATTTCCGATTACATTATAAGTAACAGAAGCTTGCGGAATTTTTCCAAGAAACTTTCCTGTGTCCCACTCATATATTTCCAACCAGGCGCCGTTTTGGTAAACCGCAGCAGGATAATGATAAAGCTCGCCGTATGCCTCGTACGAATCAGCTGTATATGAGATCATAACTGATCCATCAACACTTGCTCCTTTGGTTACAATAAAGTTAGTGCAGGCTTGTAAGTTTGTGGAAGTTAAGATGATTAGAAAGCCAATGATTAAAAGAGATATTATTCTCATCATTACAAATCCTTGTTAAAAAATCTTAAAAAACGTTGCCGAAAAGATAAGGAATTAGATTTGATTTGGGAACGAAAAATAAACTACAGAAATAATTTTTATTTTAATTTAGTTAATTAATTTTTAAATTTATTTTAAAATATTACATATAAACATCAATAGAATAATTAACTCTAATTTAGGAGTAATAATATGAGATTATCTATCATATCTTTATTGGCTTTCACTTTAATTATTAATCTTCCTGCTCAACAAACAGACAAATCAAAACCACGTTATGATATTTTTTCATTTAATAAAGAAGTCATTCTTCCAGGAACACCAGTACAAATATTTGATGCTGCAACCGGAGATATAAGTGGCTGGTGGGATCATTCATTTTCCGATAATCCTAAAAAGTTTTTTATTGAGGCAAAACCCGGCGGCGGATTCTGGGAAATATTTGATGATGAAGGAAACGGAGTTTTACACGCAACAGTGATTTATTCAAAGCGTCCGGAGATGATTCGTTTTGATGGGCCGCTTGGATTATCCGGAAGAGCAGTTCAGATTGTAACAACTTATGAATTCTCTGAGGTAGATCAAGATTCTACATTATTGAAAGTTTCTGTTCATGGCTCAGGTGAAATGGAAGAAGGAATGTCTGCAATTGTAGAAAATGTTTGGGAACATTTTATTTTTGAAAGATTTAAACCCTATATTGAATCGGGAAAGCATTTGAAATAGTGACTTCAAACTGTTTTTAATCTCAAATATTCTTTGCAATTTCACATCAACAAAATTTTATAATTATGAATTGTCCTGCTTGCAAAAATTCAATGATCATATTAGAACTTAATCAAGTTGAAATTGATTATTGTTCTGCTTGTAAAGGTATCTGGTTAGATAATGGTGAATTAGAATTAGTATTTTCTAATTCAGATCGAAAAGAAATTGCTGAATCATTTTTTGTTAAATATGATTTTGATGAAGAGAAAAGAAGGTGTCCTAACTGTAAAAAGAAAATGGAAAAAGTTGAATTTGAGAACACAGGTATAATAATCGATAAATGTACTAACAATCATGGACTTTGGTTTGATAGCGGTGAGCTCAAGTTGCTTTTAAAATCTGCCGAGGAAAAAAAACAACAAAATGATTGAGTTGTTGAAAGAAGTGTTTGGGGAATAAATTAAAAATTGATATTGAACTTTTATATCTAATCATACATTAACGGAGGCATTATGGCTTTCTTCATTATTTTTATTGCGATAATAGTTGTTATCGGATTTTACTTTGTTTCCATTTACAATTCATTAGTTGGATTAAGAAACCGTGTTAAAAATGCATGGTCACAAATAGATGTGCAGTTAAAGAGAAGACACGATCTTATTCCTAATTTGCTTGAAGCTGTAAAAGGTTACATGAAACACGAACGCGAGATAATGGAAAACATTACTAAATATCGAAGCCAGGCAATGGATGCCAGCAGTGTTGGCGATAAAGCTGTTGCTGAAGGAATGCTAAGCGGTGCTCTTGGTCAGCTTCGTGTTCAGGTTGAAAATTATCCAGACTTAAAAGCAAATCAAAACTTTCTTGCATTGCAGGAAGAGTTAACATCAACTGAAAATAAAATTTCTTTTGCTCGCCAGGCTTATAACGATCAGGTTTTATTTTATAATAATAAAATTCAGATGTTTCCTTCCAACGTAGTAGCTGGAATGTTCAGTTTTAAAGAAGAAGAATTTTTTGAAATTGAAGACAAAGCTGAAAAAGAAGTTCCTAAAGTTAGTTTTTCTTAATACAGGATATTTTTCTTTATGATGTGGGAACTGATAGCAGCTAATAAAAGAAAATCAATTTTTATTTTTATCGGGATGGGATTACTTCTCATCCTGATTGGTTTTACTTTTGGAAGTTTTTATGAACCTGAAAACGGTGGCTTTTTTGGTATCTTCTTTGCGTTAATTCTCTGGGTAATTCTTTCAATGGTAAGTTACTTTGCCGGGAGCAAAATTTTACTTACTGTAAGTGGAGCAAAAGAAGTTACTCAAGATGTACATCCGCAGTTGTACAATGTTGTAGAGGAAATGAGAATTGCAGCAAACCTGCCGCACCAACCAAAAATTTATATAATTGCCGATGCTGCCCCAAATGCTTTTGCAACAGGAATCAAACCAGAAAATTCCGCAATAGCTGTAACTGCCGGATTGTTAGGTACTTTAAATCGAGATGAATTACAAGGCGTCGTTGCTCATGAAATGTCTCACATACTAAATCGTGATGTTTTAGTGATGACATTTGCAGGAATGATGCTTGGTGCAATCACTCTAATGGCCGAGGTTTTTACTAGAAGTTTATGGTTTGGTGGAGGTTCTAGATATAAATCTAAATCATCAGATAAAGGCGGACAGGCACAAATTATTATTTTAGTGCTTGCAATTGTATTGGCTATTCTCGGTCCGATTATGGCGCAACTTCTTTACTTTGCAATATCACGTAAACGCGAATATCTGGCTGATGCTTCCGCAGTTAGATTAACAAGATATCCTGATGGATTAGCCTCAGCACTTGAAAAGATTTCCAGCTCCAATCTCGATTTGAAAACTGCTAACAAGGTAACTGCTCCCATGTACATCATCAATCCTTTAAAGAAAAAGGGAATGCAAATTTCAAATTTGTCAAGTACACACCCACCGATAACAGAAAGAATTAATATTTTACGTTCAATGACCCACGGTGTTAACTTTGCAAATTATCAAACTGCATTTAATCAAATTAAAGGAAGACAATCTAATGTGATTCCTCAATCCGGGTTAACTGATAATTCCAAAATTGGATTAAGGAGTACTGAACTTTCCCAGACTTCATTTGAAACTGATAAACAAGTTAAAAGAGAAGTTGGTGATTTAATGATGAAGTTAAATAATTTCTTTTTCATTAATTGTACTTGTGGAATAAAATTAAAAGTACCACCGGATTATAGAAACAATTCTATCACTTGTCCTAAGTGTGGAAGAATACACAGCATTTCTAATTAATTCTTTTTTATTATTTTCTTTCCTCTAACAATTGTTAAAAGTTAAGATTAAGTAATTATAAAGAATTACCAACTAACAATTACTTCTCTATCATAGAAAATTATTATTTGTTGTTGTCAGCCTTGAGAATGGTTAACAAATAACAAATATCATTTATAATACTTCTCCAACTGCAATTCTTGATAAATCAAATATTTTCTAACATTTACTTTCTATTCATTTTTTAATCAAAATGGTATGATTTTCTATTATCAATAGTACTTGCTAACAAACAAAGAATAAAAATAATCGGAAACTAATTGAAAGGAGGGGAATATGTCTGGGAAAAGTCGACGAGATTTCCTCAAATCTACCGCTTTAATAGGTGCGGGTGTTACTGGGCTTTCCGCGACAGCAAAAGCTAGTCCTAAAAATATTTTATCCGAAGATAGAATGGGAGTTTTAGTTGATACAACCGTTTGTGTTGGATGCAGAAATTGTGAATGGGCATGTAAAGGGGCACATGATCTACTTGCAGGAAACTTAGAATCCTACGAAGATCGCAAAATATTAGAAACCAAAAGAAGACCTGATCATACAGCTTTAACAGTTGTAAATGAGTATTCGCCAGGCAAAAATTCAAATCTCCCTATAGATGTCAAAGTTCAATGCATGCATTGTGATAATCCTGCGTGCGTTTCGGCTTGTATCGTAGGTGCATTTTCAAAACATGAAAATGGCTCAGTTACCTGGGATACAGATATGTGTATTGGTTGTCGCTACTGTATGGCAGCCTGCCCATTTCAAGTACCAGCTTTTGAATACGATAAAGCATTAAATCCAAAAATTATGAAATGTGATTTTTGTTTTGATAGGACAAAAGAAGGCAAACTGCCCGCCTGTGTTAGTATTTGTCCCGTTGAAGCTCTTACCTATGGAAGCAGAACTGAACTTGTTAAAATTGCGCGTGATAGAATAAAGAAAAATCCAGATAGATATGTTGATCATATTTTTGGAGAATATGAAGTTGGCGGCACATCCTGGATGTATTTAGCAAATAAAGATTTTGCAGAGCTTGATTTTCCAAATCTTGGTAAAAATCCTGCACCTGGTGTTTCAGAATCAATACAACACGGAATCTTTGCATACTTTGTTCCACCGGTTTCCTTATATGCTTTGCTTGGGGGAATCATGTGGATATCAAAACGACGCAAAGAGTTAGATGAGGAGGTAAAATAATGAGTCACGAAGTTGTAAATCCTGTACCTATTAAACATAAATATTTTACTCCCGGTGTTTTTGTTTTAATAATTATTGCATTAAATGGTTTAGTTTTTTTGATGGGGAGGTTCTTTTTTGGAATTGGTGCTGTTACAAATTTAAATAATCAATATCCATGGGGATTGTGGATTGGTGTTGATGTTGCAGCAGGCGTTGCACTTGCAGCAGGTGGATTTACAACAGCTGCACTTGGTCATATAATGCACAAAGATGAATATCATGCTATTGTACGCCCAGCATTATTAACAGCCATGCTCGGATATACTTTTGTTGCGATGGGAGTTTTTGTTGATATCGGAAGATGGTATTTTATCTGGCATCCGCTTGTAATGTGGAACGGCAACTCAGCACTATTTGAAGTTGGTATATGTGTAATGATTTATTTGACAGTACTTTATATCGAATTTCTTCCTGTAGTTACTGAAAGATTTATTGGTAAAGTTAATTTGCCAGGGTTTCTTTCAGGTCTGAACAAGATTATAGATAAAATCTTACGTTTACTTGATCGAGGTCTTTCAAAAACAATGTTTGTTTTTATTATTGCTGGTGTTGTACTTTCATCACTACATCAATCATCCCTTGGAACATTAATGGTTATTGCGGGACCAAAAATGCATCCATTGTGGCAAACGCCAGTGCTTCCATTATTGTTTTTATTATCTGCAATTGCTGTTGGATTTCCTATGGTGATTTTTGAATCATTGATTGCTTCTCGCTCACTAGGTTTAAAACCAGAAATGCATATTCTTTCTAAATTAGGTTCGATGATTGCGCCACTACTGGGGATTTATCTTGCAGCAAAAATAGGAGATATGTTTATCAGAAAAACCTTTGTATATCTTGGTGAATTTAATACCGCAAGCATAATGTTTACAATTGAAATGTTGTTTGGTGTTATAATACCATTAAGAATGTTTTTATCGACAAAAGTTTTAAAATCTCCACCTCTACTTCTTACAGCATCAGCTTTGGTTGTGTTTGGAGTTTTGTTAAACAGAATTAATAATTTTGTTGTTGCATATAATCCGCCTTATTCCACAGAATCATATTTCCCTTCATTCGGAGAAATATCTGTAACTGTTGGGTTTGTAGCAATGCTTGTTCTTTTATACCGCTTTATTGTTCTTAATTTTCCAGTTATCAGTTTACCGGGTAAACAAACTGCTGCTCAATCTAAATACACAATAAGAGGAGGTAAATAATGAAAAAAATATTTTCAATCCTCTTCGTTATAATTTTTGCATTCGCAATTAATGCACAGCAAAGTCCGGGCAAAGACCACTCAAAACTTAATATAAGTTGCAAAACCTGTCACACTTGTGAGGTTCCAACTAAAAATGAACCGTGTCTAGTTATTTGTCCTCGAGAAAAAATAACTACTGTTTATCAAAAGCCAGAACAAACCCCTGAATTATTTATAATAGATGAGTTAAGTGATAGATACAGTCCTGTATATTTTTCACATAAGATTCATGCTCAGATGTCTAGTCTAGGTGGTGGATGCGAAGGATGTCATCATCACAATACAACTGGACCAATTTTAAAGTGTAATAGCTGTCACGAACCCACAAGAAAGCGCGAAGATGTCAGCTTACCTGATTTGAAAGGTGCATATCACAGGCAGTGTATGGATTGTCATCGTGAATGGAGTCATGAAACTGGTTGTAATACTTGCCATACACCCAAAAAAGATTTAAAGAACGGAAAGCAACAGGAAAGTATCCAGAAGAAGTATGCTGGCAAAGAACATCCAATAGTTCTTGAACCAACTAAATTAGTGTATGAAACTAAATCTGATAAAGGGAAGTTTGTAACATTTTATCATGATGATCACACTAAAAAATTTGGATTAAGTTGTGCAACTTGTCATAAACAGGAAAGTTGTACAAAATGCCACGATGTTAATAAAACTGATAAGAATAAAAATCAAAAAGTTGTAACTAAAAAGACATTTGAAGAGCAGCATAAGAATTGTATTAGCTGCCATAGTAAGGTTGATAATTGTAACAACTGTCATGACCAAAAAGTAACTGAACAATTTAATCACGGCAATAAAACGGGTTGGGCGTTAAATAAGTTTCATATAAATCTAACTTGTACAAAATGTCATGGTTCAGCACTGCCGTACAAAAAATTAAATAATAAATGTGAAAGTTGTCATCAAACCTGGAATAGCGAAAACTTTAAACATACCGTTACCGGTTTGCAGCTTGATGAAACACACTCAGACTTTGGTTGTGAAGATTGTCATTTAGAAAATAATTTTTCTGTAAAACCATCTTGTGTTAATTGTCATGATGATTACACTTATCCAAAACAGAAACCTGGAAAGTTAGTTAAGTAGAAATGTATGTTTAAGAAAATTGGATTCCGTTTAATATTTGTTGTTGCGTTCACATCATTAGTGATAATAGGTGTGTTTGCTTACTTCAATGTTAGATCGCAAAGCAGCAATTTAATATCAGAAGTTGAACGGCATGCAAACCAACTTGGTGAAACTGTTATTGCAAGCACAAGATTTGATATGATGTTGAATCAAAGAGACAGAATCCAACAAACAATAAATTCTATTGGAAGCCTTCCGCAGATTCGTGATGTAAGGATCATTAATAAATTTGGAGAAATAATTTACTCTTCAGATTCGACCAAAATTAATAAAATGGTGGATAAACGAGCGGAAAGCTGCTACGCCTGCCATGCTGAAGATAAACCTCTAGAACAGATCTCCATTACTGAAAGAACAAGAATATTTAGAGTATTTCAGGATTCAAATCGTGTACTCGGAATTATTACACCAATTTATAATGAAAAATCCTGCTGGCTGTCTGATTGTCACGCACATCCAAAAGACCAAAAAGTTCTAGGAGTGCTTGATGTTTCAATTTCGCTTGAAGAAGTTGATAAGGCCATCTTAAGTAGTGAATGGAAAATTGTTTTCTTTTCAATAATTGCAATTTTGGGTGTTGGATTAGTAATAGCATTTTTTATTCGCAGATGGGTTTCAAATCCTGTTAATGATTTACTGAACGGCACACTGCAGGTAAGTCAGGGCAATCTTAATTACACAATTAAAGAATTGGCAGATGATGAAATAGGAAAACTTGGCACTTCTTTTAACAATATGACCAAAAAGTTAGCTGAAGCAAGGATGCAGCTTTTCCAATCAGATAAAATGGCTTCACTTGGAAGACTGGCGGCAGGTGTTGCCCACGAAATTAATAATCCGCTTACGGGTGTTTTAACTTACAGCAGCTTTTTATTAAAGAGAACAAAGGATAATCCTGAGTTTCAGGAAGATCTAAAGGTAATTGTAAGGGAAACTTTAAGAAGCAGAGAAATAGTAAAAAGTCTGTTGGATTTTGCAAGACAATCTGTTCCAAAGAAAAGCAACGCCGACATTAACGAAATAATTGATAAAGCAATTAGTGTTATTGATAGTCAGTTATCTTTAAACAAAGTTAAAATTGTAAATGAATCTGAAAACAATCTAACAACTCTTACTGTTGACGCTAACCAAATACAGCAGGTAATAATTAATCTTCTTGTAAACGCTTCGGACGCAATTGGAAAAGACGGCGGAGTTATAACAATACATACCAAACAACTTTCATTAGCGCCTGTTGGAATAGCGCAAATCAAAAAAGCAGCCTGCCCTAAAAGACATAGTTTAATTGATAATGATTTTAGAATTGATGGATTGCCTGCTTTAAAAGTAAAAGTAATATCCGGCAGCAAAGAAGGTATTATTCATCTTGATCCTATTTATGGGAAACATAGAAACAACTTTGATCCTGGTTTTAAAATTGAAAAAGATGCAAAATTTGTTTGTCCCGATTGTAATAATTCAATTGTAGAGCAGGGTAAACTTTGTCCAATTTGCGGATCACCTATCTTATCTTTTGAAATAAGTGGGCAAGGAATTTATGAAGTTTGTTCATCAGAAAATAGTAATTGGGAAAAATGGGATTATGTTGATTCATTAGGTCTTAAAGAATTTATCGAAATCAGAATTACAGATACAGGCTCCGGTATTGCGAAAGAAGACCTATCAAAAATATTTGAGCCTTTCTTTTCAACCAAAGGACAAAAGGGAACTGGACTTGGCTTGGCTGTAATATGGGGTATAATTGATAATCATAACGGAACGATAAATGTTGACAGTGAACTTGGCAAGGGAACTACGTTTATTATCAGGCTTCCGTTGTCTCAGCAAAGATGAAATTGAAAAATGAATAAAGTAAAAGACATATTAGTAATTGATGATGAACAAGTAATATTAGATGCGGTAATAAAAATTTGTTCACTTGAAAACTATATAGTTGATTCAGCAACAAATTTTAAAGATGCAATAGATAAAATTTCAAAAAACTATTATCCGATTATCCTTTGCGATATTATGATGCCTGATGGAAATGGGTTTCAGATTTTGGATGAACTGCACAATAAAAAAATTGATAGCACAATTATTATGACAACAGGTTATTCAACCGTTGAAAATGCAGTTAACTCACTTTACAATGGCGCCGTAGATTTTATTCCCAAGCCATTTACGGTAGATGAATTACTTAGTTCACTTTATCGTGCAAACAAATATCAAAAATTAAGAGACAGACAAAAAATCTTATCTTTGCAAAAAAATACTGATGAAATACTTTATGTTAATTGTCCTCCAAAATATTTCAGATTGGGCTATTCATCTTGGATGGTGCAAGAACGTGAAGGCTCAGTTTTAGTTGGAGTATGTGATTTATTTATTAAAACTTTTGAATCAGTTAGAGAAATAGAATTACAAAATGTTGATGATGAAATAGCACAAGGAATTTGCTGTGTATCTTTTACATCCATAAAAGACAGAGTTCATAAATTATTAGCCCCAGTTTCCGGTAGGATCGTAGAGGTTAATAATAATTTAGCAGTAAATCCAAGTCTTGTAGAAAAAGATCCTTTTTTTGAAGGATGGATTTATCGTGTTATACCGACAAATATTGATTATGAAGTTAAGCACTTGATTCCTTGCAGTTCGGATAGATTGTAGGATATTTTGAAAATTTATTATTGATAAAAATTATTTTATTATAGGAGAAATATTATGCCACTTTTCATATTAGCAATAGTCATTTTCATCATTGCGGATATTCTAATCCGAATGGTTGGAAAAAGAATGACTGAACAAAAACAAAAGAAAGAACGTGAAGTTGTTCTAACAGAAAGTCTTAAGCTTGATTTTACAAATGAAGCAAAAACCTTAAAACGCGCTGAGGTCCCAAATCCAAAAGCAAAAATCCTTTGTGTTGATGATGAGGAAGTAATACTTGGCAGTTTTAGAAAAATTTTAGTACTTGATGGTTATTCTGTTGATACTGTAGAAACCGGACAAGAAGCACTTGGCTTAATTCAAAAACATCATTATGATTTTTTATTCACAGATTTAAAGATGCCGCTTATGGATGGTGTTGAGGTAACAAAATCAGTAAAACATCTTCGCCCTGATATAGACGTAATAATAATTACCGGTTATGCTTCAGTTGAAACTGCTGTTGAAACGATGCGATACGGCGCAATGGATTATGTTCAAAAACCATTTACTGAGGATGAACTAATTGCATTTGTGCAGAAAGCATTAATCAAACGACAGGATAAAATTCAGAAGCAATTAAAGCCAAAAGTTCACATAACTCACGTTCCCACGTCTGATGATTTTACACAAGGTGAATTTGCAATTCCAGGTGGAGTTTTTATTGCTAAGAATCATACTTGGGTGAACATGAATCAAGCAGGAATGGCAAAAATTGGTATTGATGATTTTGCAAAAAAATTAATTGGTCGTGTTTATTCAGTAGAACTTCCAAACCTTGGAATGAATGTTAATGCAGGTCAGCCACTTTTTACAATCAAACAGGGAAACAGAAGTATCACATTTAATTCACCGGTTAGCGGAAAAGTATCACAGATAAACACAATTCTCAAAGATAATATAGACGCACTTGATGTAACACCTTATGAGAGAAATTGGGTTTGCGCTTTAGATGCCGAAAATTTAGATAATGAGATTAAAGAAATGCACATAGGTAAATCAGCTGTTGCATTTTTCCAGGAAGAAATCGGAAAGTTCAAAAATATTTTTACCGATATAATGAAATCTGAGAAGAAAAGTGATGAATACATTGAAGAAGGATTATTCATCGGACAGTTAGAAAAATTAAACGATGTAAATTGGAATAAAATTATTGCAGAGTTTTTTGTAAGATAAATTTACTCTCTAAAAAATCTCTCCCGTTTTAAAGGGAGAGATTTTAAGAGCTTTAAACTAATGTTTGTGATTCATCATCTGTTTATTCACTATTTCTTTTGCTTCCACTTTTATCATAATTTTTCCTGCTTGCTTAAAATACAGAACAACATCACCAACAAAACCTTTTTTAATATCTTGTTTTAGTTTCATCAACATTACGTGATGAGCTCCAGGTTTAAGTTCAAAATTTGATTTAGCAGGAACTACAATTAGCCCAACTTCTCTCATTCCCATCATATCATCACCAGCATCGTAAGTTTCGTGTATTTGAACAAGTCCTGCTGGTTCAAATTCAACTTTGTACAAAGTATCTGCTTTATCAGAATTATTTTCAATTTTAAAAAATAATCCAGTTGCCTGTCCCTCAGCACCAACGCGCATCCATGGATCAACAATATTGATATTATCTGTTGGATTTGAAAAGATTAAAAAAAGTGCAAATAGTAGATTCATATTATTCTCCTAAATATTTTATGTCTTCAAGTATCATATTAAAATCGGCTGTACTGCCTTTGTAATTAGCTCTTAATTTTCCCTCTTGATCGATCAATGAAATTCGATCAGTGTGAATAACATTATAATTCAGTTCACCATTCGTATCATATGATGAATCTGCTGGAATAGCTTTTATTCCAAATTTTAACATAACTTCTTTCGTGTTTTTATCATCACCCGAAAGCAAATACCAATTATCAAAAGTTATATCCCTTATCTCAGCAAACTTCTTTAAAACATTTGGTGTATCACGATGCGGATCAAATGAGATTACAACAAACTTAACTTTATCTTTTAATTCGGCAGGCAGTCTTTGTTCAACAAGCTGCATGTTATGTGTTGTCATCGGACAAATATCCGGGCAATGAGTATATACCATTGCAAGTGCAGTAATTTTATTGTTAATGATTTCTGGAAACCGAACTTGAACACTATCTTGATCTAAAAAAGTGTTTTGAGTTCTGGTCAAATCCTGATCAAGCGGAAAGTGCTCATAACAACCCGTAAATTGAGATTGAATAATCGTGATGCTAAGAACAATTAAAATATTTTTTATGGTTATTTTATTCATTGTAAAAAATTTTGATTTGTTTAATTTAACTTATCAAAAAATGATTCTGTAAAAAAGTTAAAAATTTTTTATATGATTGATTGAATTGATTTTTGGTAAAACGCAAAAGTTTAAATATGAATACTATTCCATCTAACTTTAATAGGTATGAGTCTGTTAAAATAATCTATCAAACTGTTTCATTATCAAAAAAAAGAAAATGGATATGCAATACTAAAGTTCCATTTAACAATTCTGTTGATGAAATATTTAATGAGATAAATTTTGATTTGGCCAATTCTGATTTATTGTTTGATGGTTGTTCATCAGAAAATAAAAATTATTTAAAGTTACTTGGTTACAAATCACTATCATTCGGTAAAGAAGCTATAATTGATTTGTCAAAAAATCCGTTTCAAAAAAAATCTTTGATGGAGCTTGTAAAGCGTGGCAGCAGGCATGGGTGTTTTGAAGAAGTATCTTATTCATATGGAAGCAGACAGCAGTTGCAGGCATTTATTGCGAAAACCTCTCACGGCTCCAAACCACAGCTCCAAAATCTTTTTGCATTAAGTTTTCAATCGCATCACAGGTTATTTGTTCTTAAAAATAATGAAGACTGGATTTGTGCTATAACACTATCTTATAAAGATAAAAAAATTATGCAAACCGAATTGATACTTCGCTGCGCTGATGCACCAATTGGAGTAATGGAAAAACTAATTTTTGAAATCTTTAATAAACTGAAAATGGAAGAATTTGATTATTGGTCACTTGGTGCAGTGCCGTTTGTTGATTTTGATTCAAAATTATTTTCACTCTCCTGGTTTATCAATTTTGTTGGAAGAAAAATTAAATTTGCATACAACTATAAAGGTTTGTTTAACTTTAAAAATAAATTTAATCCAATTTGGGAGCCCTATTATATCTGTTATAAAAACAGGTTAGGATTTATACAAATATTTCAGCTGGCACAAAAATCAAATCTTAATAAACTTATTCTTTATAATATTTTTTCAAAATTACACTTGAATTATGGAAAATGAATTAAAAAATCTTGGCGATATGCCCGCAGATGAATTTCGTAAAAATGGATACCAACTTGTTGATTGGATTGCAGACTATTTAATTGATATTGAAAAGTATCCACCTTTAGCACAAGTTAATCCGGGAGATATTTTAAAAAAAATTTCACAAGCACCGCCAACAAATGGAGAAGACATCGAAAATGTTTTGGCCGATGTTGATAAAATTTTAATGGCTGGAATAACCCACTGGAATCATCCAGGTTTTATGGCTTACTTTAATTCAACATCAAGTGGACCAGGAATTTTAGCTGAGCTATTAACCGCTGGATTGGGTGTAAATGGAATGTTGTGGAAAACTTCTCCTGCTTTTACTGAACTTGAAAAATCTATGATGAACTGGTTCAGACAAATGATGGGCTTACCGGAAAATTATTGGGGAATTATTTATGATACCGCATCAACAAGTTCTATGCATGCAATTGCTTCTGCTCGAGAGCAGCTTGATTTAGGATTTAGAGAGAAAGGAATGGCTGGGAGAAGTGATGTTCCTAAGTTAAGACTATATTGTTCAGAACATGCACATAATTCAATCGATAAAGGGGCATTAACTCTTGGGATTGGATTGGAAGGAATCAAAAAGATTTCTGTAAATGAAAAATTTGAGCTGATCCCACATAAACTTGAAGATGCAATCAAAGATGATCTAGCAAAAGGGTACAAACCATTTTGTATTGTAGCAACAGTTGGGACAACTTCAACCACAAGCATAGATCCCGTTGAAGAAATCGCAATCATTGCAGAGAAATATAATTTGTGGTTACACATTGATTCCGCTTATGCAGGTGTTACTGCAATGATTCCAGAAATGAAATGGATTACAAAAGGATGGGATCGTGCCGACTCATTAGTTATTAATCCACATAAATGGATGTTTACGCCAATGGATTTAAGTGTTTTCTTCACTCGTAAACCTGACATTTTAAAACGAGCTTTTAGTTTATCTGCAGAATATCTAAAAACCAATAAGGATAATGAAGTTGAAAATTTAATGGATTATGGAATTCAGCTTGGAAGAAGATTTCGATCTCTTAAGCTCTGGTTTATTATCAAATATTTTGGTGTTAATGGTTTAGCAGAAAGAATTAAATATCATATAAACCTTGCAAATGAATTAAAAAGCTGGATTGAAGCAGAAAAAGAATTTGAGTTAATGGCTCCAGTTCCATTTTCAACTGTTTGTTTTCGATATAATCCGAAAAATAAAAGTGAAAATGAATTAAATGTTTTGAATGAAAAGTTATTAGAAAAGATTAATCAATCCGGAAGACTATTTTTATCGCACACAAAACTAAACGGAAATTTTGTTATTAGATTAACTATCGGAAGTATAAGACATGAAAAAAGACATGTTAAAAACGCGTGGGAATTAATTAAAAGTGTTCTTAAAGAATTATAAACTAATCGTCCCTATGTAATAAATTTGAAAATTATTTCTATTCTTAACTAATTAATTAAAATATTGTTTTAATCCGCCAATAGAAACAATTGCCCACTATCAAACAAATACAAACTAAAAACGAACTTTTCATATTAAAAATAGTGTAAACTAACTATTTAATCAGTCGATTCTAAAAACTAATTTTCACCTAGAAATTGTTCCCAGGGGTTATTCTAATCCAGGTCCCTGGGGGAGACCTCAGACAAAATAGAATAATATTAAAAACGCCTCTGTGTGAGGCGTTTTTAGTTTTTAGGCTGTTGCTTTTTATTTTGAATATATTTTTTGAAATTCGCGTGCTTTTCTATTTTTCCAATTACCTTTGTGATAAGCATAACCAACCACCAACGGCATTGCAACCGTAGCTTCTGCATAAACCATTTGCTCAAAAGATGTTGAAACTTTACCCCATGAACTTGCTTCTTTTAATGTTGATCCAGACAGTGCGCCATCTCTTTCATCAGCAACTGTAATTTGAATTGCATACTTGTGCATTTCTGCATCTTCCTGCAGTAGGTCTGCGGCAACAACAATATCTTGTGTAAAGTTTTTAGGAACGCCACCGCCAATCATTAATAAGCCAGTGTCTTTGCTATGCAATTTAATTTTTGTCAATTCAAGAAAATCTTTTCCGGAATCACACGATACATGAATATCTGGATTTTTATGCTGATGCATTACAAATCCAAATCCTGCTGAGCAATCAGAAAAAGCAGGAACAAATATTGGAACATTTTTTTTGTAAGCAGCATAAACAACAGAGTCATCTACTTTTGGTCCGCCGTTTACTTCAAGATATTTACCAAATTCCCATAAAAATTCTCTTGATGAGTATGGACCAGGCTTCATACTATCAAAAATTGCAGCGGTTGTATCATCACAAACTCTAAGTTCATCTTCATCAATAAAAGTGTCATAAATTCTATCAATATGTAAATCTCTCATTTCATTATCATCAACCCATTTTGTGCCTTTGTAGTGTTTAAAACCAAGCGCTTCAAAAAAATCTTGATCAACCATAATTGCGCCGGTTGAAACAATTGCATCAACCATGTTATTCATAACCATATCATAAACAACTTTTTTTAATCCAGCGCTAAATAAGCTGCCGGCTAAAGTTAAAATTACAGCACAGTCTTTGTCTTTAATCATTGTGTCTAAAATGTTGGCTGCGCGATTTAAATCTCGTGCGGTAAATGCCATATCTTCCATCGCATCCACAAACGGAACAACGTTGTGTTCTTTAATATCGATATGTTTAACAACTTCTTTTAGATAATCTTTTTTTGTTGCCATTATTACTCCTTAATTGTTTTATTTTCTTTTTGTATTAGCTGCAAAAAAATATGATTTACTTTATCACTTTCCAATTGATTAGAAAAAGATTTTTGCAAATCTTAATATTCCTTGTTTCCATGGTACGCGATGCGAAACACCATCTTTATTAATAAATTCGTTTCTGTGAGCAACATACCATTTGTAGTTTCTGATAAGTGCATCTTTATTCGAAAACTTGGGTTTGTAACCAAGAATTTTTTCAGCTTTTTCTATCGATACAAATGAATCTTTTGAAGCTGTTTCGTAAACCCATTTATAAAGAGGAGAAAGTTTTAAGGCTTCTAAAAACTTTAAAGTATAAATGATGGGCTTTTCGGGTAGTCCAATTATCTTTTTACCAAATCCAGCATAATCTAATACAGCCTGATAATCTTCTCTCATTGTAGTAAATTCTTTTGCGCCGATATTAAAAGTATCATTTGCAATTTTTTCATCAAGAGTTGTTGTTAGATAAATTACTTCACATAAATCTTCTACATCCAAAAGCTGATAACGATTTTTTCCATTCCCAATCATTGGAAACCCTTTTGCATCTTGCGCCCAATCAAAGAGTAAATCAAATACACCAAGTCTTTCCGGTCCGATAAAAGATTTTGGGCGGAGAATTGGAACGCACATTCCTTTTTTTCTATACTTTAAACATTCTTCTTCAGCAAGAATTTTCGCTTTGCCGTATGGTCCAACTCCATCAAGTTTATCATTTTCTAAAAGCGGATGATGATCGGGAATACCATAAACAGCGGTTGATGAGATATGAATGAACCTTTTTATTTTATTTTCTTCAGCTGCTTCAAGTAAATTTTTTGTACCCTCAATATCAGTTGAATAAATATCTTCTGGTTTATAAAGCGGCAGCGCTGCCGCAGTGTGAAAAACTATATCTTGTCCTGCAACAGCTTCTTTAACTTTTTGTTTATCTCTTATATCGCCGGTAATAATTTTTATTTTATCATTCATATCCGGATAATCAAATTCAACAATATCCAAAGAAGTAATTTCGTGACCTCTGGAATGCAGATATCTAACTAAATTTATTCCTAAAAATCCTGCGCCGCCTGTAATTAGGTACTTCATTTTACTTGATAATTTATTAATAATATCTAATCAAAATTAGTAATTTTGATCTATGCTTCAAACTAATGAATATAGCGAAGATGAATAAGCAAGAAATAGAAATAGAAAATGAAAATTTAAATCAAAGTAAATTGTGGATAAGAAATTATTCACTTTCGATAGTTTTACATTTAGTTATCATAATTGTTTTGTTCTATCTCCTTAGCCTTCAATCGGATCCATCAAGAATAAACTCAAGTTTTTTTACGATTGATACAAAGGAATATGTTGAACAAAAATCTGAATCAATAAGATCTGAAGTTGAAAAAGATGAAACTAAAAAACCTATTTTATCTGAAGATCAGAAACAAGCAAAGGCAGAAGCTCTAAAAGCATTAAGTTTTTCTGACATTGTTGCAGACACAACAAACTTAGATCAAGTATATTCCGAATCAACTTTAAATGTCTCAATAAAATATCCCAAAGGCTGGACTTTTATAGATCAAAATAAAAAGAAAAAATTGGATGGAGTAACATTTTGGGCCAATGATGGTCAATATAATCCACCACCGTACATCCATCTTGAAGTTGTAGATAAAGATATGTTTATCGATAAAAGATATGCGTTTAAAATAGATTTAGAAAAATCTCAAGCCTATTATAACGATCCCGAGGAAATGCAAGGTTACATTACTCAAATATTCTATATCAGAACAGAAGAAGAAGAAGATTTTAGATTAAAACTGATGATGCGAGGAGAGCTTGAATTTAAAGCCTTTCAACCAAGATTCTTGGCAATTCTCAAATCCTTTAACTTTGGAGATTCTCTATTTTAATATTATTCATTGAATAACAAAGAAAAACGAAATTTTGCAACCAAACAGCATTAATAAACTTTATATTTCTTGACTTTTCATCATCTTAGATATATTTTTCCTCTCTTTATTTGAAACGATTTAAGGTTTTCGGAGGAAAATTACGTGAAACAGGAAAAATTAACAAAATCAGTAAAAACTGAAGACGCTAACCATAAGTGGTTTTTAGTTGATGCTGAAGGACAAGTATTGGGAAGACTAGCTTCCAAAATTGCCATGATCATCAGAGGTAAGAATAAACCAATTTTTACCACAAATACTGATACTGGTGATTTTGTTGTTGTGATTAATGCCGAGAAAGTTAAACTTACAGGAAAAAGAGAAAATCTGAAAGAGTATAAAAGACATTCTGGTTATCCCGGTGGTCAAACAACAACCTCATTTCATGAAATGATTGCTAAAAAACCAACATTTGTTGTTGAAAATGCTGTTAGAGGAATGTTACCAAAAACCAAACTCGGAAATCAGTTAATAAAAAAATTAAAAGTGTATGCAGGTACAAATCATCCGCACGCAGCACAGCAACCCGAAGCAATTAGTTTAATGGAGAAATGATGGCAGATAAAATTTTTATTGGTAGAAGAAAAACTGCAGTTGCCCGCGTAATATTAAGAAGCGGAAATGGAAAAATTACAGTTAATAATAAAGAATTTGAACACTTCTTCCCTCAATTATTAAGTCGCGAAGATATCTTATTACCATTTAAAGCCACAGATACTTTAGGCAAGTTTGATGTGCATGCAAATGTTAATGGTGGTGGAACAACTGGACAAGCGCAGTCTATAAGATTAGGAATTGCTAGAGCATTATTAGAAATGAATCCTGAATATAGAGTTCAGTTAAAAGTTGATGGATTGTTAACCAGAGATCCAAGAATGGTTGAGCGTAAAAAATACGGACAGCCAAAAGCTAGAAAAAGATTTCAATTTTCTAAGAGATAATTTTAGAGTTAAATATCAAGTTCAGAATTATTTTCTGAACTTGATTATATATAATAAACATACTCTCCGATTTGCCCCCTGTGTCCCATAATAAAAGGGATGGAAGGCAAAGTTGAAGAGGGTAGAAGAAAAACAGGAGTAATATGAAAAAAGTTGATCTAACTCAGCTTATCGAAGCTGGTGCACATTTCGGGCATCTAACACGCCGATGGAACCCAAAAATGAAATCCTACATCTTTATGGAAAAGAATGGGATTCATATCATTGATTTGAAAAAAACACAAGCCCATTTAACTGAATCTGCTGAAGAATTATCAAAGTTAGTTGCTGACGGAAAAAAAGTCCTTTTTGTCGGTACAAAAAAACAGGCTAAAAATGTTATTGAAACTGAAGCTAGAAGATGCGGACAAAATTGGGTTAGCGAAAGATGGCTTGGTGGTATGCTGACAAACTTTGCTACAATAAGAAAAAGTGTAAAAAGATTGAGCAATATTGAAAAACAAGAAACTGATGGAACTTTTGATAAAATTACCAAGAAAGAAAGATTATTTCTTACAAGAGAAAAAGACAAATTGAAAAAAGTTCTTGAAGGTGTTGAAACTATGGGTAAACTTCCGGGAGCTTTGTTTATTGTTGATATTAAAAAGGAAGACATTGCCGTTCAAGAAGCACATAGATTAAACATTCCTGTATTTGCTATTGTTGATACAAATTGTGATCCTGATGTAGTTGATTATTTAATTCCGGCAAACGATGATGCAGTTAAAACTGTTGAAATTATTACTCAGCATATGGCTGATGCAGTAATTGAAGGTGATGCAAAACTAAAAGAAAAGAAAGCTGAAGAAGTAGCTGAAAAAGAACGCGTGAAAAAAGAAAAAGAGACTGAAAGAAAAGAAGAAGCTAAAAAGAAATCTGAAGCAAAAGCAAAAAAAGATGCTGAAGATGAAGCTAAATCAAACGAAAAAACTGAAGAATAATATTCTGATAAAAAAATTTGAAAGGAAGTGAATTAACTATGGCTATTACGGCTGCACAAGTTAATGAGTTAAGACAAAAAACCGGTGCCGGTATGATGGACTGTAAGAAAGCTCTTACAGAGGCTAACGGTGATTTTGAAAAAGCTATTGAATTATTGAGAAAAAAAGGTGCCGCAATTGCTTCTAAAAGAGCTGATAAATCCGCTAATGAAGGTATTGTTGTTGCAAAGGTTTCTGATGATCATAAAAAAGCTGCAATGATTGAAGTAAATTGCGAAACCGACTTTGTAGCGAAGAGCGATGACTTCATCAAACTTGCAAATGAGATTGTTGAAGTAACTTTCAAATCTGATTTATCAAATGCTCAACAATTACTTGAATCCAATAAAAGTTTAAGTGAAAAAGTTGTTGATGTGATGGGAAAAGTTGGAGAAAAGATTGAAGTATCTCGTGTGTTAACGGAAAAAGCTGATAATGGTTTATTAGTAGATTATATTCACATGGGATCAAAACTTGGTGTGCTTGTTAAGTTTGATAATGTTACCGTTCACGCAGATGAGTTAGTTGAGATTGGTAAAAATATTGCTATGCAGATTGCTGCAATGAATCCTATTTGTGTTTACAGAGAAGAAGTTCCTACTGCAACAATCGAAAAAGAAATTGATATCTACAAAGAGTTAGCTCGTAAAGAAGGTAAACCGGAAAATATTCTTGAAAAAATTGCAACCGGTAAATTGAATAAATTCTATTCTGAAAATTGTTTATTTGAACAGACATATATTAAGGATAGTACTAGCTCAAAAACAGTTGGTAATTTAATTGAAGATTACAATAAGAAGAATGCTTCTGAGGCTAAGATAAGTTTGTTCAAGCGATTTCATCTCGGTGACGAGAATAAATAATTTATATTAAAAGGTCTTAAGTTTATTAAGACCTTTTTTTATATTTATCAGTAAAGAATCCAAAAGGTTGTAATGAATTCAGTAAAATTTAAAAGAGTGCTGTTAAAGTTAAGCGGCGAATCTTTAATGGGTGTTCAGGGATTTGGAATTTCTTCGGAGGTTTTAGATTTTTTTGCTGATGAAGTTAAGAAAGTTCACGATGTTGGTGTTGAACTTGGAATAGTAATTGGCGGCGGTAATATCTATCGTGGTTTAAGCGCAAGTACGCAGGGTATAGATCGTGCAACAGGCGACCAAATGGGGATGCTAGCTACTATGATAAATTCACTTGCATTGCAAAACGCTGTTGAAAAAAAAGGAATTAAGACCAGATTAATGAGTGCAATTAAAATGGAAGAAATCGCTGAGCCTTATATCAGAAGAAGAGCAATGCGGCATCTTGAAAAAGGAAGAGTTGTAATCTTAGGTGCTGGAACTGGCCATCCTTACTTTACTACCGATACAGCTGCATCATTAAGAGCTGTTGAAATTGGTGCTGATATTATTGTAAAAGGCACTCGGGTTGATGGAGTTTATAACGCTGATCCGGAAAAAAATGTAAACGCAGTCCGGTTTAAACAAATATCTTATAAGGACATTTTAAAAAATGATTTGCGTGTTATGGATCTTACAGCAGTAAGTTTATGCCAGGAAAATAATTTACCAATGATGGTGTTTAATATGGATGTACCTGGAAACTTATTAAAATTAGTGATGGGTGAACCAATTGGCACCTTTATCAATAACGAAGTTTCAAAATAAAATTTTTAACAATTATCAGTGAGGTGTTATGCACCATATAATAAAAGATGCGAATAATCGAATGGATAAAACTTTAGAAGCTCTTAGATCAGAGCTCTCAAAAGTTAGAACTGGCAAAGCAACTACCACTTTGCTCGATGGTGTTAAAGTTGACTATTATGGCAGTTTAACTCCCATAAATCAGGTAGGAAATGTTACTGTACTCGATCCTCATACTTTATCTATTACTCCGTGGGATAAAGCAATGGTTCAGATAATTGATAGAGCAATTCTAGAAGCAAACCTTGGTTTTAATCCAATTAGTGATGGTACAAATCTTAAAATACCAATTCCTGCATTAACAGAAGAGAGAAGAAAAGATTTTGTAAAACTTACTAAAAAATTTGGAGAAGATTCTAAGGTTGCGATCAGAAATGTTAGAAGAGATGCGAACGATCATCTAAAAAAAGAACAAAAAGATAAAAAGATGTCTGAAGATGAATTGAAAGATGCTGAAGATGAAGTGCAAAAATTAACAGATCATCACATAAAACTGATAGATGATATTTTGAAACACAAAGAAAAAGAAATAATGGAAGTCTAATTTTAAGCTTTTTTATCAGCCCAACTTAATATGAGTTGGGTTTTTTTTTATCTTTGAATCAATTATGCTTTATTAAATTTAGTATTTTTGTCCAGTGTAATAAAAAAAATAGTCAATAATGAATCCCGAACCAGAGGAAAATACTAATAGTGTAATGTCAGTTTTAAGCAGCCCTTTGCTTAGAAATGTTATATTTACTATTGGCGCTATGGCACTTTTTGTATCTGGTGTTATAGTTTATGGTGTAATTTTGAATTTGAGAGAGATTCCACTTTCTGATGCCATGGCTGAAAAAGGATTTAGAAAATTAGATAATGTTAATCTTTTAATTGACAGAAAAACTTTTACGTTAAGCCTTTATGAAGATACCGTATTTATAAAATCATACCGGGTAAACTTTGGAAGAAATTTAAGTGATAAGAAAAAATTAAGTAATGATGGCGCAACACCTATTGGAACTTATAAAATTTGTAATATTAGTGAGGATCAGACTTATTATAAATTTTTAAAACTAAATTATCCTAATTTAGAAGATGCTGCTGAAGCTTTACGCAAGTCGATTATTACACAAAAGCAATTTAATCAGCTTAAGTTTGAATTTTATTACGAAGAATGTATTAGTTCCAATTCTGTGCTTGGTGGAAATATTGGCATTCATGGTATTGGAAGATTAAATCCTATTTTTAAAAATCTTCCATTTGTTTATAATTGGACAGACGGCTCTATCGCAATAAGTAACGAATCTCTTGATGAATTATTATCAGTTATTAATACAGGAACACAAGTTGTTATTAAATAGATTATTAAAACACATTTTATTTGTTGTCCTTTTACTCGGAATGATTTCTTGTGCAGATAAAAAAGAAAAAATTCCTGTTCTGGATTTTGAAAACAAAGCGCAGCTTTTGGAAGTAGTGAAGAATCACTACAACAAAGATGCTCAAATTGTACTAAGTGGAATGTTTGATGAAACCGGAAAACGATTTATTGTTGCAGGGTGGGAAATAAACAACTCTGATGAATGGGGTATTATGCTAGCATTTTTAGAACAAAATGGAGACGAGTTTATTTCTAAATACGAAACTGAAGTTCTCGAGGGTTCCATTAAAGAAGGTTTGATTGATAAAATTAAATTCTCATCAATTGATTATGATCTAGTTTACTCTAATTCTCAAAGTTTCTTTATGGGCAGTGGCGGCGGAGAAGTTTTCTCTTACATAATTGATTTTGAAAATAAACAAGTTTACTATTCTCATCTTGTTGTAGAGTCCGAAACAGAAATCTCTTTATTCATTTCTGATAATACAAAGAATAAAGAATTAATAAACTTTTTTACTGTTACTTTTAAAAAAGATTATCCTGTATTAAAAATTGTTGAAGATGATATTGTAGTTGAATGATAAATGATTTTACACAAACCACTTCCATAATTAAATTGAATCATCAAATTCAAGATTTTCTAATTCTTTTACTTACAAATGTTTAAACGAGTATTAATTTTTTCTGTTTTTATAATCCTTTGCCTCTCAAAGATTTCACACTCGCAATCCTATTACGATTTTGAAGTTGCCTCGATAAATTTTAGTGGAAATAGTTTTTTTTCATCTTCAGATTTAATAGCAAATATTGAAAGTAAAGAAACCCCTATGTGGGTATGGGTCTTCCTAGATTCATTTACACCTTTTGGTGATGAGCCCGTTTATTTTGATTCTTCAAAAATTTCTGTGGACAAGCTTGCGATAATTGATTTATATCGCTCAAATGGTTTTTTTGATGCAAAGGTAACGCATGATATTGTTGTGGATTCTGCAGACAAATCCATTGAAATAAATTATTATATAACAGAAAATACATATTTGAACTATGGCGATATAAATTTATTCGGGTTGGAAAAACTTAGTGACTATGATTATGAAAGAATGATTAACGAATCTTACACACTTGATTCGACCAAAAGATTTTCAGAATCAGAAGTTCAAAATAATATCTCTTTAATCAGAAGATTTTTAGCAAATAACGGCTACGTTTTTGGGGAATATGATAGTACAATTGTAATGATGGATACAATCAGGCAAAAAACTGACCTAAGTATCTATTTTCATTCAGGCGATAGATACACGGTTGGTGAATCCGTAATTAATAAAAATGGCAAATCAAGCGAGCAGATAAGTAATAAACTTATATCCGAAATTGTGGATATAAATCCTGGAGAAACTTATGATCAATCTAAGATTGATAGAAGCGAATTACGATTATTAAAAACAGAACTCTTTAACTCTTTAGATATCAGCCCAATAATAGAAGATACTACAAATTTTTCAATACCCATTGAGATAAATGCTTCTATTGGATCTTTAAATGAACTTTCTCCTGAAATAAAAGCTGATAATGAATTCAGCAGTTTTAATTTAGGTTTGGGAATTGGGTACACAAGAAAAAACTTTTTGGGTGATGCTCGAAGACTTACTCTTTCAAGTTCGTTTAGATTAATTGATATGATAACTCTTGCTGGTGATTTATTTAAATCTGGAGCAAATGGAGATTCAACTTACCAAGGGGTAATAGATTTAAACTTAAAAATGGAACAACCATTTTTATTTGGAAGCCCAATACTAACCACAACAGATCTATATTTAAGATCAAAAACATTAAAAGGTTTTATTGAAAATTCTTATGGCGGTGCGCAGCGGTTTGATTTTGAAATGCCTAGACACACCTTTATTACTTTATTACGCCCATTCCTTAGTTTTGATGTTGCTTCAGTAGAGTTGGATTTACAATCGGACAACTCAAGTGATCAATATACTCTTTCTGTAAATAGTTTTACTCCTGGTGTTGGTGTTGAACTGGGTTCAACAAAAACTGACGATATTTTATTCCCATCAAGAGGGAGTTATTTTTTCTTTACTCCTGAACTCTTTAATTCTAAAACTGATTTAAATCTGGTACAAAAAGTAACTGACGGCACACTAGCTCTTCCTGACTCTTCAATTGGCGGCACAATTTATTTTTACAGATTGCAAGCAGGGATTTCTAATTATATTTCGCTAACTAATGATCGATCTTTTGTATTTGCATCTAAATTTCGAGTAGGATACGCTCAACCTATCACGGGTTCCGAAAATCCATCAATAACATCGGAGCAACTAATTCCGCCAAACAAAACTTTTTATGCCGGCGGCAGTAACTCTGTTAGAGGATGGAAATCAAGAGAACTAGTTCCAAAAGATTCAATTTATTATTTCGGTATAACGACTGAGACCAACTCTCTTAGAGGTGGTTCATTTTGGTTGGAAGGATCATTTGAAATACGCCAAAAACTGAATCAGTATTTTGGTTATGCCGTTTTTGCGGATTACGGAAATACCTGGAATGGCTGGAAAGATGCAAAAATATCTGAAATCGCGGTTGCTGTTGGTCTGGGTATTAGAGTCTACACCCCAATTGCCCCTTTTAGGTTAGATTTTGGAACTAAATTTTACAATCCAGATGACCAAAAATTGATTTTTGAGAAGAATTTTTGGCAAAGCATAACGATTCATTTTGGAATTGGAGAAGCATTCTAATTTTTGCTAAGAGCCTTTAATTCGCTATCTTTCTTACCCTTTTATAAAAGAATAATATGATTTTAAGCATGACAGGTTACGGCAAAGGTACTGCCTCAAATGGTAAATGGCAGGCTGATGTTGAAGTTAAAAGTATTAATAGCAGATATCTGGAAGTTTTTCTAAAATATCCTCCAATTCTTGCAAATAAAGAATATGAGTTAAGAGAATTAATTAAATCTAAAATTAGAAGAGGCAAGCTTAATGTAAGTATTCAAATCAAAAAAAATGGATTTGAAGATGAAGCTGTTTCTTTGGATGAATCAAGATTAAAAAATTACATTGCTCTTATCAAGAAAATAAAAAAATCTGCAAAAATTACAGATAAGATTAAATTAGACCATATTCTTATGAGTAGAGATATTTTTTCAGCTTCCGTTGATGATATCAGCGAAAAAGATTTTGAGGTTTTAAAAAAATCTATTCTGCTTTCTTTAGACTCTCTAATGAAAATGAAAAAAGATGAAGGAAGTGAATTAGAAAAAGATTTAAAAAAGCGTGTAAAGTCTATCGAAAAATACCTTGACCAGATTGAAAAAGATGCGCAGCCAAGCGTTGGTGAACATTTTGCAAAGTATAAAGAAAAAGTAAAAAATCTTCTAGAAGATAACTCAAACATCAATAATGATAGGCTTGAGACAGAATTAGCAATGATGGCTGAACGCGCGGATATTACAGAAGAATGTGTACGATTAAGAAGCCATATAAAATTTTTATTAAGCAGTATTGATAAGGAAGAAGATCCGGGAAGAAAATTAAATTTTCTTTGTCAGGAAATGAACAGAGAAGCAAATACAATTTCTGCAAAAACTCTTTCGACGGCAATTACACATAACTCTGTTCACATTAAAGAAGAGATTGAAAGAATACGAGAACAAATTCAGAACATAGAATAAGTTGGAGAAAAAAGGAAAGATAATAGCAGTATCATCGCCCAGCGGCGGCGGGAAAACTTCTGTTGTTAAACGCATTTTAAAGGATTTTCCGGATATTGTTTTTTCTGTTTCTGTTACAACTAGACCAAAAAGATCCAACGAAGTAAATGGAGTTGATTACTTTTTTGTTAGTGATGAAGAGTTTGAACGTAAAATTAAAAATGATGAGTTTATTGAATGGGAGCGATTTTACGATTACTATTACGGTACATTAAAAAGTTTTGTTGATGACAAGATTAACGATGGTAAATCTGTAATTTTTGAAGTTGATGTAAAAGGTGCTTTATCATTAAAAAAAATTTATCCTGAAAGTGTTTTAATTTTTATTGATCCGCCTTCTTATGAAGAACTTGTGGTAAGATTAAAAAACAGAAATACTGAAAGTGAATCTGATCTGCAAAAAAGAATTGATAGAGCAAAAATGGAGTTGAGCTTTAAGAACGAATTTGATTATATTTTTGTTAACGATGAACTGCATAAAGTATATAAAAACGTAAAGAAATTAATTAATGAAAAAATAAATAAGGAGTGATAATAGTGAACATTACACCAGTTGATTTAAGAGAAATAGATAAACGAACCGAGAACGTTTATGAGGCAATTTGTGTTGCATCATTAAGAGCAAGACAGGTTAACGATGAGAACAAGATTGAGTTTAACGCTATGTTAAACACAATACCTTCCAGTGGTTCTGATGATGAAGCTGAAGATGTTACGAACCCAGTTCAACTAAAGATGGCTATTGATTTTGAAAAGAAGCCAAAGCCACATCTTCAAGCCTTAAACGAACTACTTGATGGACAGACAAAGTATAAGTACAAAAAGTAATATTTTTAAACTATAGTTTTACAGAATGTCATCCTGAGCAAAGACCAAGGGTGACATTTCTTTTTATACTGTTTTGAACTTAATAAACAATCATTCAATTTTTTAGTCTTGCAATTTTAAAAATAAAAAATGAAATCATCACCAAAAAATAAAATTATAGAAGCACTAAAAGATCAGCAAGCAATTTTTGGTGATGAGTTATTTGAAGAAAAGAGTGTGCTTGCAAAAAATAAATCTAAAAATGAAACGACAAAAAAATCCACGGTAGTAAAAGAACCACGTGTTGGTCCAATCTCATCTGCAAGAATTTTGAATAGAAATTGGGAAAAAGCTGAAACACTTGATGAACTAAACAAGATGATTTGTAATTGCACAAATTGTATTTTGCATAAAGGTAGAAACAGTTTTGTGTTTGGTTCAGGTAATCCAAATGCTGATGTGGTTGTTATAGGGGAAGGACCTGGCGCGGAAGAAGATAAGCAGGGTTTACCTTTTGTTGGCAGAGCAGGAAAACTTTTAACGGATATTCTTAAAGCAATAAAATTTGAACGAGAAGAAGTATTTATTTGCAATATTGTAAAATGCCGGCCGCCAGATAACCGCACACCTTTACCTGATGAAATGGATACTTGTATTACTTACTTAAAAAAACAAATAGAGTTAATTCAACCAAAACTTATTTTGTGTTTAGGGTTAACAGCCGCCAAAGGATTGTTAAAGAAAAAAGAAAGTTTAACAAGTTTGCGCGGACAAGTTTTTGAGTATGAAGGAATTAAAACGATGGTTACATTCCATCCCGCAGCACTTTTACGCAATCCCAACTGGAAAAAAGATTGCTGGGTTGATGTACAAAAGTTTAGAAAACTCTACGACGAGATGGCAGCTTAATTTACCTTTCTTATAGTTTCCAATTGACTCGATAATAAAAACTATTTAGTTTTGCATCAGATAGAATATAATTTCAGGAGAGAATATTTTTTTGACTCATCTTATTTAATCAAAATATCGTTCAATTATTTTAGGGGCTCTTATGAAACATTTCCTTTTAATCCTTTGCAGCATTCCTTTGCTTTTCGGTTGTGCTACTTCCTATTCTCCAATAGCAAATCTTCAGTCAATTGGTGATGCGGAAACTAGTAACTCAGACATAATAGTAACCCTCGGAATTCAACCACTTGGAGATAATAGTAGATTTAAGGATAAGGCAGAAGAAAATAAAATCACAATTCTCAAACTAACATTAGAAAATATTTCTAGCCAGCCCATTTTAGTGGACTCCAAAAACATCTATTTAAAAGGATTTAAAGATGGGGAACCTGTATCTCAAATGCTACCTCACGATGTTGCTGATAGAATGTCATTAGCTACAGGAACTTATTGGTTATGGGGTTTGTTGTGGCTGGGATATTATGAAAATAATAATGGAGAGGTATCAAGTTCTTGGTTTCCAATTGGATTGCCGATTGGCGCTATTAATTTCTTTAGGGCGAGAGGAACAAATAGTAATTTTGAAGAAGAAATTACTAAAAATGCTTTTCCTAGCGGAGATATTTCCGTAGGTGAGATAAAAAGTGGGTTGTTGTTTTTTAATAGAGCAGGTGGGATAAAGTACAATTTAGTTGTTAATTATCAAGATGAGTTGGGGAATGAAAAAGAAATAATTATTCCGTATAAGTTGTAGCTTAAATTCTACATTTTTCTTCAAATGTTTTATATCAAAGTGTTAAAAATTTGGGCAAATGTTGGTTTGCCCAATCATATATTTTTCATTCGCACACATATGTGATCTTATTTAAAACCTTAGATAAAATTATTAATATAGAAAAAATTTTATTTCAGGAGAGAAAATTTTTTAGTTCATCTTAATTAATCATTTTTCTTTAACTTTTTTTTGCAGGAGCTTTTATGCGTCGCATTATTTCTCTATTCGCTTCTGTTCTTGTTATTCTTCTTCCCATCATCTTTTTTAATTCTTGTGCTACAATCTTTAAAGGCTCTCATGAAGATGTGGAATTTGCTTCTGAGCCTTCAGGTGCAAAAGTATATATCAATGGTGATTACATGGGTAAAACACCTTTGGAGCTGCCATTATTCTCAGATTTAAATTATGAAATAGAATTAAAAAAATCCGGGTATAAGACTAAAAGGACATTCATCACTAGCAAAGTAGGAGCGGGTTGGGTAATTCTGGATTTTGTTGGCGGCCTGATACCAATACTTATAGATGCTGCAACGGGAGATTGGTATGGACTAAGCCAGGATAATGTTAACGCAATTTTGGAAAAGCAGCAATATAACAATCATCCATTTTAAGGGCGAAGTTTAGCTTCGCCCTTTTTTATTCCTCTTGCAAAATCAATCTAACTTTTACACACTGCATTAATTCATTAATTAAACAATTGAACCTTATTTTACTTAAAGCTAATTTGCAGATACAATGAAAGCATATGTCTTCAATATTCTTTAAGGAGGATAAAATGAAAAAAATATTATCACTCATATTTTTAACTTTAATAGTTTATTTACCGGGCTGTACTGATGATAATTCTGTTAATCCGGGCTATTATAATACCCCAGTCATATCAAAAACAACAGATGCCCTGGCGTATTCTTTGGTTGCGGATACTTATACCTCAACTGCCGGATACAATTTAACTTTTACGTCTGATTCACTTGCATACTCACTAATTATTACTAATTATTTTTCAGGTAATGGTTCATTAAGGATAAAAGATTCAAGTGGGTCAATTCTATACGAAGAAACTTTACAGGGCAATCGGGTAAATTCATTCGTAGAAACAGCTCCGGGAATTCCGCAAAAATTTGAAATAGATTTTGATCATTTTACGGGTACATTAAATTTTGCTTTGGCAAAAAGTAACTCTAATTAACATAAAAATAATTATTAATTTGTACTCTACATTATGTTAATAAATTGAATAACAAAGTATAATATTTTATGAAAAAAACTTGCCAGATTTGCAGACGGGATAATTCAAAAATTGAACTTCTTTCTTCGGTTATTGTAAGACCTGCTGTTGCAGAATTAATAAAATCATCTTTTCCTAATTGGGATCCCGAAGGATTTATTTGCAGAGAAGATTTGCGAAAATTTAGAAGTGAATATCTTGTTAAAATTATGGAAGATGAAAAAGGTGAGCTGACAACTTTAGAAAAAGATGTTATTGAAAAAATGACCGATTACGAAACCATTTCCAGCGATATCGAAAAAGAATTTGAGTCTGATTTTACTTTTGGTGAAAGAGTTTCTGATAAAATTGCAACATTTGGTGGAAGCTGGAAGTTTATTTTTATTTTCGCTTCTGTACTTTTTGTTTGGATCGCTATAAATAGTTACTTCCTCCTTTCCCGTCCATTTGATCCGTTTCCATTCATATTATTAAATCTAATTTTATCTTGTATCGCGGCAATTCAGGCGCCTGTAATAATGATGAGCCAGAACAGACAGGAAGATAGAGATCGTAAACGTGCGGAAGCTGATTATAAAATAAATCTAAAATCCGAATTGGAATTAAGGCAGCTTCACCAAAAAGTTGATCATTTACTCATCCAGCAATGGGAAAGAATGGTAGAAATACAGGAAGTACAATTAGAAGTTTTAGAAGAGTTGAGAAAAAATCCCAAATAGTATTAATTTATTAGTATTATTAGATAAATAGAACTAACTGACGGAACTTAAGTGAAAAAACATCTATTACTTATACTTGCAATTTTTTTTGTGCAGTGTACAACAACAAGAATTTCTGAATTGTATCAGGTTTATGATAAAGTTAATTACATATATTGGTCCGATTCAAAAAAACTTTCCTGGCAGGATTTTGAAGGCCAACCATTAGGCTCATCCAGCAATTATGCTTCCGAAATACATATTTATAATCCAGCCACCATAGAAAAAGCAAATCTTTTTAGCTCCCCAAAACTAACATCAATATGTGTATTTGATAAAAAACATTCCTGGGTTAATAAAAAAATTGCCAACGATGATATGTTATTGTACAATCAAATAATATTTAACATATACGAACTTTATACTAGAATGCTGAGAAAAGAATTTAAGAATACAGATTTTAGTATAGATGATTACATTAAGGAATTTCACTTAATTGCTGAAAAAAACAATTCAAATTTATCAGATAGAGTAGAGAAGTTTCGATCGGAAAGTGATATGGGTCAGCATAAAAAGGCATTGGAAAGATGGAATAAAATAATTGATAATGAATTAGCCTCTTTAGTTGAATACAAAATGGATGAAAAGTAAAAGCAAGTAGAAGTGAAAATATTAAAGACATATTTGTATGCTCACTTAGCCCATTTAGATATTGCAAAACTTGCCGATGAAGAGATAGAAACAATATTAAAAGATGAAAATATTGTTGCCATAGATCCTATCTACGCTCACGCTGTTGGCGGAATAAAAATATTAGTTAATGATGATGATTATGCGAAGGCTTTAAAAGTACTCGATGCAAATGAGTTCAATTATTTGAAAAATGTATTCCCTGATGAAACAATTAGCGAACAGATTATATGCAAAAATTGTGGAAGTATTAATGTATTCCAAAAAGGTTCGTGGATTGTTGGAATATTCTTCTTGATTCTGGCATTCATTCCATTTACTACAAAAAAATCAAATTATATCTGTTTGAATTGTTCCTACAAATGGAAAGAATAGCTAAAATTTGAAATTTTTATTATTGATTTTTTTTTGCTTCTGAATCATTTCTTGTAATTAAAACTTATCTAAGTTACTTTTACATCCCGATTTCATCGGTATATTATTAAAATATGGCAAAAACAAGCAAAACATATAACGAAACAAAACAGATAATCCCTGCCAGCGTACAACCGCCATCAGCGCCCGAAATAGAAGCCGCAGTTCTTGGTGCAATGCTCATCGAAAAAGAAGCTGTGCCCAAAGCAATTGAAATGCTTACAAAGGAAAGCTTTTATCTTCATCAGCATCAAATGATTTTTGAAGCAATGATTTCTTTATTTGAATCAAATGAGCCGATTGATACAGTAACGCTTTACGAAGAGTTAAAAAAACGGAATCAAGTTGAAGAAGTTGGCGGCGCAGTTTACTTAAGTAAGTTATCGCAAAATATTTCTTCCGCTGCTAATGTTGAATTCCACGCAAAGATCATTATAGAAAAACAAATCTTACGCGGATTGATTTCCTCATCACACCAAATTGCCCAGGCTGCCTATGAAGGTAATCTTGATGCATTTGAAATTTTGGATGATGCAGAAAGAAAAATATTTGAAATAACAGAATCACATCTTCAAAGATCTTTTCAAGGAATGGATCGTGCGGTGCGTGATGCTCTTGAATATATTGAAGCAATACACTCGCAGAAAGATAGAAAGTTTTCAGTTCCAACAGGATTTTATGAACTTGACGAGCTTCTTGGTGGATTCCAGAAATCTGATTTGATAATTGTTGCTGCTAGGCCTTCTATGGGAAAAACTGCATTCGCATTAACACTTGCACGCAACGCTGCAATTGATCACGGTGTTCCGATTGGAATATTTAGTCTTGAAATGGCAACGATGCAATTAATTATCCGTATGCTTTGTGCAGAAGGAAGATTGAATGCACATCTTGTAAGAACAGGAAAATTACCAAGTGAGGAGGGTGTTAAGCTTAGTAAGAATGCACACAAATTAATTAATGCGCCATTGTATGTTGATGATTCTCCATCACAAACAGTTTTGGAAATTCGTGCTAAAGCAAGACGATTGAAAGCAGAAAAAAATATTGGAATGATAATAATAGATTATCTCCAGTTGATGCAAGGTCCGCCAAAAGCTGAAAGTCGCGAAAGAGAAATTTCACATATCTCACGATCACTAAAAGCATTAGCAAAGGAATTAAACATTCCTGTAATTGCACTTGCACAGCTTAATCGTGCTGTTGAAGCAAGAACAGATAAACGCCCGCAGCTTTCAGATTTGCGTGAATCCGGTTCTATTGAACAAGATGCGGATGTTGTGATATTTTTAAATCGTCCTGAGTATTATGGGATTGATAAAGATGAAAACGGTCAGTCTAACGAAGGCGTAGCGGAAATAATTATCGGTAAGCAGCGTAACGGTCCAACCGGCACAGTTAAACTGGCATTCATAAAAGATTATGCACGATTTGAAAATCTTGCACACGCAAGGCAGATTGAAGAATATTCTTCAACTCCTGTTAATGAAGATATTATTTAAGGTGAAAAGTAAAATGTCAAAAGTAAAATGTAAAATTTTAGAAAGTCATTTCGACCAAAGGGAGATATCTGCTGGTCAAATGATTATAACCATTTTTATAATCGCCCTTTTTCTTTCCCCATCAAATATCAAATCACAAGTCTTTTCAGAAAAAGATGTAAAAGTTTGCAATTCAAAATTTTTACTTGCTGTTGATAAATCTTTAAGCGATAAACCAATTAACGAAGTTGTAATTGAAATCGGAAAAAGTTTTTTAGAGACTGAATATGTTGCCCACACTCTTGAAAAAGAAGGCGATGAGAGGCTTGTTATAAATTTAACCGGTCTTGATTGTACAACATTTTTAGAAAACGCTTTAACCCTTTCAAGGTGTATTAAGAAAAACAAGACATCTTTTGAAGATTATCAAAATGAATTGACATTTGTTAGATATCGTGATGGAAAAATTGATAAATATCCTTCACGATTGCATTACTTTTCAGATTGGATTGTTAACAATCAACAAAAAGGAATTGTTAAAGACATAACAAAAGAAATTGGTGGAAAGAAAATTAATTTTGCTGTGGATTTTATGTCTCAAAATCCAAAATATTACAAACAGTTAAAAGAAAACCCTGAGTTTATTCCGATAGTTAAAAAACAAGAAGTAGAAATTAATTCTCGCCAATATTATTACATTCCACAAAATGAAATTGAAAAAGTTGAATTAGATATTCAAACGGGGGATTTAATTGCTTTAACAACAAGTGATAAAGGATTAGATATCGGACACGTTGGAATAGCAATTAAATTGGATGACGGAAGAATCTATTTTATGCACGCCCCATTGGTTGGAAGTAAGGTCCAGATTACTGAAAAACCATTAAGTGACTATGTAAAGAAAATTAAAAAGCATACGGGAATTATTGTTCTTAGAGTGTTAGAACCGTAAAATAATTTTATACTATCTCTAAAATCATTTCTTCAATACTTTTTTGTTTGATCCCGAAAGCTTGAAGTTTAACTGTATTTATAGAGACATCTTTTACTTTTGGTAAACTTGGAACGTCATCCATTTTAATTTTTACTAATAAATTTTTATCAAAGCTTGTTACTTCACATAATTTTTCGCCAAACTCATATCGCGAAACCCTTTCAATTCCACCAAAGTTTATTATTTCTGATTTAATATCTTTACTCACAAGTTCATTAATTATTCTTGCAGATTCTTTTAGTGAAATTGGCGTTCTAAATTGATCTGCAAAAAGTTTTACTCGCTTACCTTGTTTCAAATCCATAAACATTTGATGGAAATGATTTTTGGAATGATTTAATCCAAGCCCAAATAATAATGCTGTTCTAAGAATTAAATAGTTATCAAACGTTTCCTGAATTTTAATTTCACCCATTAATTTTGTTTCAGCATAAAGAGAAACTGGATTTAGTTTCGCATCTTCCTTCAACATCGATCCTCGATAACCTGCATAAACTAAATCAGTAGAGGTATAAATGAGTTTTGATCTAAACTTATCGCAGAGTTGTGCAATGTTTTCTGTTGCTCCCACATTAATATCATAAACATTTTTTGAAGAAATACTAATAGGTAAGATTGGATGAGAAATTGCTGCAGTGTGAATCACAACATCGGGTTGACACTTAGTAAAAATAGATTGGAGTTTTTTGTCATTAAGTAAATCTATTTTTTGCGATTTAAATTTTCCGCAGTTGCCCAAATTTAAATTGAATAAAGTTAAAATTTCGTGCTTTTGCGATAGTACAACATTTAAATATTGCCCAAGTAATCCACTTCCGCCTGTAATTAATATTTTCATTTTCTATTGATTGAATTTTACACTATAAAAGTTAAAGAACTATCTTATTTTAACATGCTAACTATATAACATTTTTGAAAATCATACTTACTTTGGTAAATTTATCAAGAAATAATGAAAGAATTATGAAATATTTTATAACCTTATTTTTAGCTGTCTTACTTAACATTAACATGTTTGGTCAAACAGCAAAATACTTTGATGCTCCTTTCGGCGGTGGCGGCGGATTTGTTGCAGGATGGCACATCCCAAATGTTGACCCACTTAATCTAAAATTAAAAGAAATTGGTATTCCTGAGCTTTCAAAAAGCGGAATCTTTTCGACAGGCGGCGGCGGTTTCATTTATATTGGATTTGTTAAAAATTTACGCATCGGTGGTATAGGCTTTGGCGGGTCAGCTTCATCTTCAGCAAAAATCGGAACGGATAATCTGGAAGCCATTTATTCAATCGGTGGCGGAGCGCTAACTGTTGAATATACTTTGCCCTTTATAAAAAATATTGGTGTTTCTGTTGGTGCAAGTATTGGTGCTGGTAGTATGTCTGTGGAATTGTATCGTAACGATGGAAGTTTTAGTTGGGGAAATATTTTTACTGAAATTAATACCGGAACAACTTCAAATATTTCAAGAAAAATTATTAACAATTATTGGATGTTCACTCCAACTTTAAATGCTGAATTTCCGGTTTACAGATTTGTTGCTTTACGGTTGGGCCTAGGATATCAGTTAACATTCGCTGATGATTGGCAAGCAGAAAATGGTCAATCAATAAATGGTGTTCCAACAGATTTAAAGTCTGATGGATTTTTTATTCAAGCAGGCATTTTTGCTGGATTTTTCTCGTTTTAATTATGAAAAATATATTAGTAACAGGCGGCGCAGGATTTATCGGTAGTAATTTTATCAATTACATTTTAAAATCAAGAGATGATTATTTTATTGTAAATCTTGATAAACTGACTTATGCAGGCAATCTTGAAAACTTAAAAGAAATTGAGTCAGATAAGAATTATACCTTTATTAAAGGAGATATAACAAACTCCGAGTTAGTTAATTACATTTTTGAAAAGTATAAAATAAAATATGTGATAAACTTTGCTGCGGAATCTCATGTAGATAGAAGTATTTCAGGATCGGAAATATTTTTCAGAACAAATGTAATAGGCACAAATGTTTTATTAGAAGCGGCACGAAGATTTGAAGTTGAAAGATTTTTACAAATCTCAACTGATGAAGTTTATGGCAGCTTAGGCTCAACAGGATTGTTCACAGAACACACTCCAATAACACCAAACAGCCCGTATTCAGCCAGTAAAGCTGCTTCGGATATGATGGTTCAGGCTTTTCATCATACTTATGGATTGCCAATTGTAATAACAAGGTGCTCAAATAATTATGGCCCGCTTCAGTTTCCTGAAAAACTTATTCCATTAATTATTTTGAATGCTTTGCAAAATAAAAAGCTTCCGGTATACGGTGATGGAATGAACGTGCGTGATTGGATTTATGTAATTGATCATAACAAAGCTGTAGAATTAGTTTTTGAAAATGGAAAACTCGGCGAAGTTTATAACATAGGCGCTAGTAACGAAATGCCTAACTTAGAAATCATAAAACTGATTTTGGAAAATCTAAAAAAAGGTGAGGAGTTAATTGAATTTGTTAAAGATAGACCTGGACATGATAAACGTTATGCAATCGATTCAACAAAAATTCAAACCGAGTTGGGATGGAAACCAGAATTTAAATTTGATTCTGCAATACAGCATACAATAGAATGGTATCTAAAAAATAAAAACTGGTGGGAACGCATTATCTCTGGTGAATATCAAAAATATTACAATCTTCAGTACACAAATAGAATCTAAAGGATAAGATGAAAAATCTATTTTTAGTTTGGTTATTAATTGCTTCAGTAGTTTGCTCGCAATCTTCTACAAAAGAACAACAAAGTTTATTAAATTTTTCAGGAATAAGCGTAACGATTGGTGGTAGCTTCCCCTTAACAGGCTCTTTCCCAGCTTTGATGACAGAGAGAGTTGATCAGTTTATCACAAGAATTTATAATGAAGCAGTTGCACGATCTACTGCAAATGCTCAAGACGAAGCCTTACTTGATAAGCTAAAAAAAGATTTAACTATGTATTCTTTAAGAGGAATAACTTTAAAAAGATCTTCTGGTGAAGAAATAGTGATTGATCTTGAAAAGTTTAGACTTTACGGCGATTTTAAAAATAATCCCTATCTCAAAAATGATGATATAATAATTTTCCCTCCATACGATATTGATAGAAACTTTTTTAGTATAAATGGCGCTGTGAACATACCGGGAAAATATTTTTATGTTGAAGGTGATAAACTAAGTGATGCGATACAACTAGCGCGTGGATTAAATCCCGCATATGAAAAATTGAATAATGCTGAGATAAAGAGACTTAGTTATGATGGACAAAAACAGGAAACGATAACAGTCAAACTAGATCAAGATGTGACAATTCAACGCGGTGACCAGATTATAATAATGGCTAATGAAACTCAGAAAAAAGATTTTTATATCTTGATTTTAGGAGAAGTGAATCAGCCAGGATATATCCCTATTACTAAAGACAACACTAAACTTGGTGAAGTGATTAATTTGGTTAAAGGTTTTACAAAAAATGCTTCATTAAAAAGATCTAGAATTTTTAGAGGTAATAGTATAACACCACTTCTTGAACGACAATATGGGATTAAAATTGGGGATGAATTATTGAATAATAATTCAGATCTGGTTGCAAGGATTGTAAATTATGAACAAGCAATGATGTTTAGAATGTCAAACTTGGTTGAAGAAGATAAATACTATTTTGAAGTTGAAAACCAGTATAGAGTACTAAATGAAGGAAGTGCGATAGATTTTACTCAGGTAGAAAATGAATCTTCTGAAATATATAACTTCACTTTAGAAAGTGGTGACGTTATTGTTGTTCCACCACTTACAAAGACAGTTTATGTTTTTGGACAAGTATCAAACCCTGGTCATGTAAAATATTCTGAAAACAAAGACTATCGCTATTATATTGATCAAGCTGGTGGGTTAGGTGAATATGCAGAAGAAGAAATCATGATTATTAAAGGAGATTCGAGAAATTGGGTAAGCGCAACTCTAAAAGTCCAAATAGAAGATGGAGATTTTATTTTTATTCCCAAACAGAGGATCAGATCTTTCCAATCAACAGTTGCAGAATGGGGTGGTTATTTTTCGATAGTTGGCAGTATTGCCACAGTTTTATTATTAATTGTACAATTAACGAAGTAAAAACTTGACATTTAAACACATAACCTACATATTAGCGGGCTACTTTTTAATAAATTATTGTTCTTGAAAATTATTTTTTAAGTTTTTCAGATAGAAGATTAAGTTTACTTGACTTTAGTTTGAAGAGACTTTAAATTTGTAGCCCTTCTTAAAGAAGGCTTTGTTCTTTGAAAGAGTGAGAAAATAAGCCAGTTAATTCCATAGTTTAACTTGCGTCTAACGCCAAGATTACAAAAAAATTAAACTCTACAACGGAGAGTTTGATCCTGGCTCAGGACGAACGCTGGCGGCGTGCTTAACACATGCAAGTCTACGAGAACGAGGTAGCAATATCTCTATTAAAGTGGCGCACGGGTGCGTAACACGTAAGCAATCTACCTTTGGGTCTGGAATAACTTCGAGAAATCGAGGCTAATACCGGATAATGCAGCGGCACCGCATGGTGATGTTGTTAAAGTTTAAGTAACGCCTATAGATGAGCTTGCGTCTGATTAGCTAGTTGGTAGGGTAAAGGCCTACCAAGGCAACGATCAGTAGCTGGTCTGAGAGGATGATCAGCCACACTGGAACTGAGACACGGTCCAGACTCCTACGGGAGGCAGCAGTGAGGAATATTGGGCAATGCCCGCAAGGGTGACCCAGCAACGCCGCGTGGAGGATGAAGGCCGTAAGGTTGTAAACTCCTGTTAGAGGAGAAGAACAGTACCGATTGGATCGGTATTTGACTGTACCCTCAGAGAAAGCCCCGGCTAACTACGTGCCAGCAGCCGCGGTAATACGTAGGGGGCAAGCGTTGTCCGGATTTACTGGGTGTAAAGGGCGCGCAGGCGGGATAGCAAGTCAGAGGTGAAATCCTACAGCTTAACTGTAGAACTGCCTTTGATACTGTTATTCTTGAGTTCGGGAGAGAGAGACGGAATTCCAGGTGTAGTGGTGAAATACGTAGATATCTGGAAGAACACCAGTTGCGAAGGCGGTCTCTTGGTCCGATACTGACGCTGAGGCGCGAAAGCGTGGGGAGCAAACAGGATTAGATACCCTGGTAGTCCACGCTGTAAACGATGAATACTAGGTGTTGGGTTTTTAACTCAGTGCCGCAGCTAACGCATTAAGTATTCCACCTGGGAAGTACGATCGCAAGGTTGAAACTCAAAGGAATTGACGGGGGCCCGCACAAGCAGTGGAGCATGTGGTTTAATTCGATGCAACGCGAAGAACCTTACCTAGGCTTGAAAGGCAAGTGACAGGGTATGAAAGTACCCCTCCAGCAATGGCACTTGTACAGGTGCTGCATGGCTGTCGTCAGCTCGTGCCGTGAGGTGTTGGGTTAAGTCCCGCAACGAGCGCAACCCCTACTATTAGTTGCCACCAGGTTATGCTGAGCACTCTAATAGGACTGCCTACGCAAGTAGTGAGGAAGGTGGGGATGACGTCAAGTCCGCATGGCCCTTACGCCTAGGGCTACACACGTGCTACAATGGATGTTACAATGGGTTGCTAAGCCGCAAGGTGGAGCCAATCCTCTAAAGGCATCCTCAGTTCGGATTGGAGTCTGAAACTCGACTCCATGAAGTTGGAATTGCTAGTAATCGTGGATCAGCACGCCACGGTGAATACGTTCCCGGGCCTTGTACACACCGCCCGTCAAGCCATGGAAGCCGGGGGTACCCAAAGCCAGTATTCTAACCGCAAGGAGGAATCTGTTTAAGGTAAAACCGGTGACTGGGGCTAAGTCGTAACAAGGTAGCCGTACCGGAAGGTGCGGCTGGATCACCTCCTTTCTAAGAGTAATCTTAAGCTATGAGATTGCTGGTTTCTCACTCTTTTAATTTTTGTTCTTTATATTCTGATGCCCAGGCCAAATTATCATTTTCATATTGGAAATGATTTTTTGTTGTCTAAAATATTTATTTGGGCCTGTAGCTCAGATGGTTAGAGCGCACGCCTGATAAGCGTGAGGTCAGTAGTTCAACTCTACTCAGGCCCACTTTTTGGGTTGTGTGCAAGTAGATACTAAACCTAATCCCAATTACCCTAAGAAGTTTTTGGGGCTATAGCTCAATTGGGAGAGCGCCGCCCTTGCAAGGCGGAGGTTATCGGTTCGATCCCGATTAGCTCCACATTTTTATTTTGTTCTTTGAAAATTTGAAAGAGTAAAAACAATGATTCTTTGAATCAACGTTTTACTGAGCCTGAAATTAAATGATAGATAATGTATTATTTTTAAGAGAATACAAATCTATCTGTGTATAAAAATTTTGGATAAGTTATTAAGGGCATATGGCGGATGCCTTGGTACGAGAAGCCGATGAAGGACGCGACTACCTGCGAAATGCTACGGATAGGTGGAAATAACCTAAGACCCGTAGATCTCCGAATGGGGCAACCCGTCTCGAGTAATGTTGAGATATCCACAACTGAATAAATAGGTTGTGTGAAGGCAACCCAGGGAACTGAAACATCTAAGTACCTGGTGGAAAAGAAAACAATAGTTATTTCCTTAGTAGTGGCGAGCGAAAAGGAAACAGTCTAAACCATTTAACGTGTTAAAGGAAGCAACCGTTGCGTTATTGGTGTTGTGGGAATTGATCTGACTGAATTGCTAATAAGTCGAAGAGTAAAAAAATATATTACTAGCTGAATGTTCTGGAAAGTTCAACCATAGAAGGTGATAGTCCTTTAAGCGAAAGTTTTATGTCTCTTTGGATCAGCCTCCCAAGTACCACGGAATAAGTGGAAGTCTGTGGGAATCTGCCAGAACCATCTGGTAAGACTAAATACTCTCTCGTAACCGATAGCGCATAGTACCGTGAGGGAAAGGTGAAAAGAACTCCTATTAGGAGAGTGAAATAGTACCTGAAACCATATGCTTACAAGCAGTTGGAGTCTTGATTTATCAGGATGACAGCGTGCCTTTTGGATAATGAGCCTACGAGTTACTCGTACGTTGCAAGGTTAAGTTTCTAAGAAACGCAGCCGAAGCGAAAGCAAGTCCTAACCGGGCGATTTAAGTAACGTGCGGTAGACGCGAAACCGTGTGATCTACCCTCGTCCAGGATGAAGTGAGGGTAAAACCTCATGGAGGTCCGAACCAGTATGGGTTGAAAACCGTTTGGATGAGGTGAGGGTAGGGGTGAAAGGCCAATCAAACTCGGAAATAGCTCGTATTCCCCGAAATAGCTTTAGGGCTAGCCTCGGATAAAAGTGTAACGGAGGTAGAGCACTGATTGGGCTAGGGCCGTCACAACGGTACCAAACCCAGACAAACTCCGAATTCCGTATACATGTTTTCCGGGAGTCAGGCCACGAGGGATAAGCTTCGTGGCCAAAAGGGAAACAACCCAAACCATCAACTAAGGCCCCCAAATGATAGTTAACAGAGAAAGGATGTTGAGTTGCTCAGACAACTAGGATGTTGGCTTAGAAGCAGCCATTCATTTAAAGAGTGCGTAATAGCTCACTAGTCAAGCGACTCGGCGTCGACAATACTCGGGACTTAAACTATCTGCCGAAGTTATGGATTGCTGATTTATCAGCAGTGGTAGGGGAACATTCTATGGGCACTGAAGGTGTGGTGTGAACCATGCTGGAGCGCATAGAAAAGCAAATGTAGGCATAAGTAACGATAAGATCGATGAAAAATCGATCCACCGAAAATCTAAGGTTTCCTGAGCAATGTTAGTCATCTCAGGGTTAGTCGATCCCTAAGCCGAGGCTGAAAGGCGTAGGTGATGGAAAACAGGTTAATATTCCTGTACCTGGTAAAAATCGTTTGACTGTAAGGAGGGACGCAGAAGTGAAGATCAGCCACCTGTTGGATTAGGTGGTCTAAGCAAGTAGGCTGAAAGTGTAGGCAAATCCGCACTTTCTTAAGGCTGAGATGCGAACGGGAGTCCTTTGGACATAAACTGATCGTAATCATACTGCCGAGAAAAGCTTCGTACAGAAGAGTTTTATCAGATCGTACCGCAAACCGACACAGGTAGATGGGATGAGTATTCTAAGGTGCTCGAGTGAGCCGTGGTTAAGGAACTCGGCAAATTAACCCCGTAACTTCGGGAAAAGGGGTGCCCCTAGTAAGTGAAATTAATTCTAATTTAGCTGAAAGGGGCCGCAGTGAAATGGCCCAAGCGACTGTTTAACAAAAACATATGTCTCTGCGAAGTCAATCAAGACGATGTATAGGGACTGACACCTGCCCGGTGCTGGAAGGTTAAGAGGAGTGGTTAGCCGCAAGGCGAAGCTATGAATCGAAGCCCCAGTAAACGGCGGCCGTAACTATAACGGTCCTAAGGTAGCGAAATTCCTTGTCGGGTAAGTTCCGACCTGCACGAATGGTGTAACGATTTGGGCACTGTCTCAACCACGGGCTCGGTGAAATTGTGGTACCGGTGAAGACGCCGGTTACCCGCATATGGACGGAAAGACCCCGTGCACCTTTACTGCACCCTAGCATTGGGTTCGGGTAAAGCATGTGTAGGATAGGTGGGAGGCTTTGAAGCCGGGGCGCTAGCTTCGGTGGAGCCAACGGTGAAATACCACCCTTGTTTTATTTGGATTCTAACCTCGGCCCTTGAATCAGGGTCAGGAACAGTGTTAGGCGGGTAGTTTGACTGGGGCGGTCGCCTCCTAAATTGTAACGGAGGCTCTCAATGGTTCCCTCAGCATGGTTGGTAATCATGCGTCGAGTGCCAAAGGATAAAAGGTACGCCGGGGATAACAGGCTGATCTTACCCAAGAGTTCATATCGACGGTAAGGTTTGGCACCTCGATGTCGGCTCATCGCATCCTGGGGCTGAAGAAGGTCCCAAGGGTTTGGCTGTTCGCCAATTAAAGCGGTACGTGAGCTGGGTTCAGAACGTCGTGAGACAGTTCGGTCCCTATCCTATGCGGGCGCAGGATACTTGAGAAGGGTCGCTTCTAGTACGAGAGGACCGAAGTGAACGTATCTCTAGTGCACCAATTGTCACGCCAGTGGCATAGTTGGGTAGCTATATACGGTTGTGATAAGCGCTGAAAGCATCTAAGCGCGAAGCACGCTTCAAGATTAGGTATCCCTTACGTAAGTAACTAAAGACTCCTCGAAGATGACGAGGTTGATAGGCTATAGGTGTAAGTGCAGCAATGTATTCAGCCAAGTAGTACTAATAGGTCGTGAGGCTTATCCATTTAAATTTTTAAATACAGATTTGATTTTCTCTTACAGGCTCGCTCTTTCATTTTTTCATTTTATTTTTTATGCTGATTATTGGTCAGCACAAAGTTTAAATTTTGGTGGTTTTAGCCTGGGTGTTACACCTCTTCCCATTCCGAACAGAGAAGTTAAGCCCCAGCACGCCGATGGTACTGCATGCGCAGGTGTGTGGGAGAGTAGGTCGCTGCCAAATTTTATTTAAAACCCCAGTCTACTGATTGGGGTTTTTTATTTTATAGCTGTACTTCTGCTGTAGTTATAGATTCATCATTTCTTTATAAAATTTACACTGCTTTCCCTTATATTTCCATATAAAATTTTCAAACTATTTTAAATCCTCTTGGAAGATTGATGAAAGAACCTGAAGTAACTTTTGAGCTTGCCTTGGAGCATGGTTTAATTAAAGACGAATGGGAAAAGATTTTAAAAATTCTCGGTCGCACTCCGACTTTTACAGAGCTTGGGGTTTTTTCTGTAATGTGGAGCGAGCATTGTAGTTATAAAAATTCCATTGCACAATTAAAAACTTTACCTCGAAGCGGCGGTAGATTGTTAGTTGCTGCTGGTGAGGAAAATGCAGGACTTATCGATATTGGAGATGATTTAGCCGTAGCATTTAAGATTGAAAGTCACAATCATCCATCTGCAGTTGAGCCATATCAAGGTGCAGCAACCGGTGTTGGCGGAATTATGCGTGATATCTTTACAATGGGTGCACGTCCAATAGCTTCATTAAACTCACTTCGCTTCGGTTCATTAAAAGATGCACGCACAAGATTTCTATTTGATGGTGTTGTTCGCGGAATTGGTGATTATGGAAATAGTTTTGGCGTTCCTACAGTTGGGGGAGAAGTTTATTTTGATGAATCGTATCAAGGTAATCCACTTGTTAATGCAATGGCAGTTGGAATCGTAAATAAAAAACACTTTGCATCTGCTACATCAAAAGGTGTTGGTAATCCGATTATGATTGTGGGTTCTTCTACGGGAAGAGATGGAATACACGGCGCTACTTTTGCATCTGAAGAAATTTCTGAAAAATCTGAAGCAAAACGTCCATCGGTTCAGGTTGGAGATCCATTCACAGAAAAACTTTTGCTGGAAGCGACTTTAGAAATTATAAAAAATGATTGGCTGATTGGAATTCAGGATATGGGTGCGGCGGGAATTTCATGTTCCACTAGTGAGATGAGTGCAAAAGGTGAATCAGGAATGAAAATAAACTTAGATAAAGTTCCTTTGCGCGAAAAGGGTATGACTGCTTATGAGATTATGTTGAGTGAAAGTCAGGAAAGGATGTTGTGCTGTGTTAAAAAAGGTTATGAAGATCGTGTAAAAGAAGTTTTTGAAAAATGGGATTTACATTGTGAAATTATTGGCGAAGTGACTGGCGATGGAATGCTTCACATTGATTATCAAGGTGAACGCAAAGCAACAATGCCACCTTTTGATTTAGTACTTGGCGGTGGTGCTCCTGTTTATGTTCGCGATCAAAAAGAACCCGAATACTTAAAAGAAGCAAGAAAGTTTGATTCAAAAACTTTACCTGAGCCAAAAGATTTAAAAGAAACTTTTCTAAAAGTATTTTCATCTCCGAACATTGTATCAAAACAATGGGTTTATCATCAATATGATTCGATGGTAAGGACTAACACAGTTGTTGGACCAGGTTGTGATGCTGCCGTTATTTTAGTAAAAGGAACAAACAAAGCATTGGCAATGAAAACAGATTGCAACTCACGTTATGTTTATTTAAATCCAAAAGAGGGAACTAAGATTGCGGTTGCGGAATCAGCAAGGAATATTGTTTGTTCAGGCGGCGTTCCGCTTGGCGTTACAAATTGTTTAAACTTTGGTAACCCGTATAAACCTGAAGTTTATTGGCAGTTTGCACAAGCTATTGCAGGAATGGGAGAAGCATGCAGACATTTTGATACGCCGGTTACAGGCGGCAATGTAAGCTTTTATAATGAATCTCCAGAAACGGTAGTTTATCCAACACCAACAATTGGAATGGTTGGATTAGTGGAAGATTTAAAACACATTACAACCTCGTATTTCAAAGACGAAGGAGATGCAATTTATTTATTAGGTGAGGACAAAGAAGAACTTGGCGGAAGCGAATATGCAAAAGTTATTCATAACAAAGTCGCTGGTGAGTCACCAACAATAAATCTTGATGAAGAAAAGAAATTACAAGACACTTTATTAAATCTTATCAGAAAAGGGTTAATAAAATCTGCACATGATATTTCCGAAGGTGGAATCATTTCCGCACTTGCTGAATGCTGCATAATCAACCAGGAAAAACAACTTGGTTGTGAAGTTGATATCCCAATAAAATCCAGAAAAGATTTTTCTTTATTCTCAGAATCTCAATCAAGAATAATTATCTCTGTTTCAAAAGATAAAATTCTTGAAACTGAACTTAAACTCACAGGTGTTAAATTTACAAAGCTTGGAACAGTTAGTGCCCAATCACTTAAATTAAAAAATCTTTTTGATGTTAGCGTAGCCGAACTATCCGGTATCTATTATAATACAATTCCCGGAATAATGGCTGGTGAAGAATAAGTTAAAAGAAATATATAAAAATTCTATTTTCTTTAAATACTTTAGAAAATTAAGATATTTATATCATCTTAGACCCCATTGGCAAAATACTGGTAAATTTCTCAAACATTACTTTGGTGGGCTTTATGTTAGAATGGATCAACATCATCTTTTTCTTTTTTCGGGCGGACTAGCATTCTCACTTTTCACTTGCATTATTCCTTTAATACTAATTGTGTTTTGGATACTTGGAAATTTTCTTAGCTCAGAAGAAATGGAATTACAAATTATAACTTTTATTAATACAGTTATTCCATATAGCGAGTATGCAGATTTTGTAAAGCAAATAATTTTCAGTCGTGTTGAAGAAGTAATTGAGTTTAAAAACGTTGCTGGCCTTCTCGGTTTTGCGGGATTGTTTTTTGCGGCCAGCGGATTTTTTAGCAGTATGCGAACAGTGTTGAATAAAATCAACGGAGTTGATATTGAAGTAAATATTTTTATCGGCAAACTAAGAGATTTTTTAGTGATACTCGTTGCAATACTACTTTTCTTTGCTTCAATTTTGGCGTTGCCTTTGTTAGAATTGTTTAAATCAATTGCAGATTCAACTCCCTACTTGCAATTCTTTAACCATCCTATTTTTCAGCAGTTGTTTACCATTCTGGTCTCGATTTTTATAATGTTAGTGCTCATGTATTTGTTCTATAGTTTTATTCCAACTTCTAAAATAAAACATCGTTCCGCATTAGTGGGCGCTTTGTGGGCTTCATTATTTTGGGTGGGAATGAAAGTTTTATTTGGATATTATCTTGCAAACTTTCAAACCTGGGGCAGAATATACGGTGCTTATGCGTTGGTGATTGTAATCGCCTTTTGGATTTATTATACAGCCGCAGTTTTTATTCTTGGAGCAGAAATTGGAAAACTTTTTGATGAAAGATTAAAAGAAAAGATAGCTATGAAAAAAGACAAATTATCTAATATACCTCCAATCAAATAAAAATCATCACATTGTATTCTTTGGAATTCTTTAAGAATAAATTCTTTGAACGAATTATAAATGCTTGACGATTATTAAGAGTTTATAAACATTAATTAACAAAGTTTTTAATCTGCTTTAAATTAAAACAGGGAAGTACTAATTTTAAGTAAATCAAATTCTCGAATTCAGACGAATGGCCTAAAATATATCTTACCTTAACACCTCATTACAAGAAAGGATTATCTATGGAGAATAATGAAGTACAAAAGCGTGTAAAAAAAGTAATAGCACATGTTCTAAAAGCTAATGAAGAAAACATATCTAATGAAGCCAATTTTATTTTTGATCTCGGAGCCGATTCACTTCAAAGTGTAGAATTAGTTGCTGCATTCGAAGAAGAATTTCAAATAGAAATGGAAGAGGATAAAGCTCTTGAAATTCAAACAGTAGCCGATGCAGTAAAATTCATCTCACAGTATCTTAATTAAATCTATTTCGGAGTAATGATGAGTATTGACTTTTCTGAAAAATCAAAAAATATCCATAGAATATTTTATCCTCAATCAATCGCAGTGCTTGGTGCAAATAATGTTAAAGGTACTGTTCCCTGCGATATTCTTGTAAACATTTTAAAAGCCGAATATAAAGGAGTTGTTTATCCTGTTAATCCGCGCGAAAAACATATTGCATCTATTAAAACTTATAAATATGTAATTGATATTGACGACCCGGTGGATATTGCGGTTATAGTTTACCCTAGTTCTGTAATGCATATGGCGCTCGAGCAATGTGGGCAAAAAGGAATAAAAGGAGCTATAATTATTTCTGCAGGATTTAAGGAAGTCGGTGGACAAGGAATTGAAAGGGAAGATCAGATTAAAGAAATCGGACGCAAGTATGGAATGTCTTTCATTGGACCAAATTGTCTTGGTGTAATCAATACAGATCCAATAGTTATGCTTGATGCTTCGTTTGCACGTAAAATGCCCGAAGAAGGCAATATCGCATTCATTTCACAAAGCGGCGCACTTTGTACAGCAGTTCTTGATTATGCAAAGGCAAAACATATTGGATTTTCGAAATTCGTCAGCATTGGAAATAAAGCTGATATAAGTGAGATTGATCTTTTATACTATCTAAAGGATGACCCCAAAACAAAAGTAATACTACTTTATTTGGAAGAAATAAGTGATGGACATGGTTTGATGAAAGCTGCCAAAACAGTAATTGAGGAAACCGGAAAACCGGTCTTGGCAATTAAATCAGGCAGAACTGCTGCAGGTGCATCTGCTGCTGCATCTCATACTGGTTCATTGGCCGGAAGCGATGAAATATGTGATGCTGCATTTAAACAAGCTGGAATTATTCGTTGTGATGATATTGAAGAGATGTTTAATAAAGCTATTGCGTTTACTTATCAACCGATGCCTAAAAGCAACAGGATTGCTATTGTTACTAATGCAGGCGGACCAGGCGTTCTTACGACTGATGCTGCTATTAGGAATGGACTTGAATTGCCGAAGTTTAAACCTGATACAACTGAAATTTTAAAAAAGAGTCTTCCCAAAACTGCTAATATTAATAATCCTGTAGATGTAATTGGGGATGCGCGGGCAGACAGGTATAATGTTGCTGTGTCAAGCGTTTTAAAAGATGAAAATGTTGATGGAGTATTTGTAATTCTAACGCCACAATCGATGACCGAAATTGATAGTATTGCAGAGGAGATCAGTCGTTTATCAAGTCAGTTTGAAAAACCGATATATACTTCGTTTATGGGAGAAGCTGATGTTGCATCAGGAATAGATATTCTTCAGCGCAATAAAATTCCTCATTATATATTACCAGAATCAATGCCGATTGCCTTTTCTACTATTTATAAATTCAAGAAAATGCTGGAAGAGAAACAAGAACTTCCAGAATCATTTAAAGATGTTGATGTAACAAAGGCACATTTAATTCTTAACAATGCCCTTAGCGAAGGAAAAAAATATCTTCCTGAGGAAGAAGCTGCTAGAGTTCTTGAAGCCTATAATTTTCCATTACTTAAAAGTGGTTTAGCCAAATCTGCAGTGGAGGCAGGAAAAATATCCAATAACCTTGGTTATCCAGTGGTAATGAAAATTATATCAGATGATATTGTTCATAAATTTGATGTTGGAGGAGTGATTCTTGACATAAAATCAAAAGAGGAAGCTGAAGAAGCTTATAATAAAATAATTGAGAATATAAAAAAGTTTAAACCCGAAGCGAAGATAAAAGGCGTATTTGTAAGACAGATGATCCCACGAGGCGAAGAAATTATATTAGGTTTAAAACGTGATTTGACATTTGGACCTGTGGTCATGTTTGGTCTCGGTGGGATTTTTGTTGAGATATATAAAGATGTGAGTTTTAGAATCGCTCCGCTTGATAAAAAATCCGTAGATAAATTGATTACGGAAACAAAAGCATCGGCGATTCTATCCGGTGCAAGAGGACGCACTTTGAGAGATATAAGTTCATTAAAAGAATGTATAATGCGGCTTTCTCAACTTGCTGTAGAATGTCCTCAGATTAAAGAACTTGATATCAATCCTTTAATAGTTCTTGAAGAAGGGAAAGGAAGTTTTGTAGCTGATACTAAAATTATGCTTTAACAATTTTATTTAAACAGGAGAGTAATATGAGAATTTTAATTTATGATAACTACCAGTCACTTAGTAAATGGGTTGCTCACTATATTGCAAAAAAAATTATTACAGCAAAACCGACGAAGGATAAACCTTACATTTTAGGACTCCCAACCGGTTCTTCTCCAATTGGAACTTATGCAGAGTTAGTTTCCCTTTGTAATGAAGGAAAAGTTTCTTTTCAAAATGTAGTTACATTTAATATGGATGAGTATGTTGATATATCTGAAGAACATCCAGAAAGTTATCATTATTTTATGTGGCAGCATTTATTCAGCCATATTGATATTCCCAAGGAGAACATAAATATCTTAAATGGTAATGCAAAAGATCTTGAGAAAGAATGTCATTTATACGAGGAAAAAATAAAATCCTATGGTGGAATAGATTTCTTTTTGGGTGGTATTGGCGCGGATGGTCATATTGCTTTCAATGAACCTGCCTCATCTCTATCATCAAGAACGCGTATTAAAACTCTCACTTACGATACACGGCTCGCAAATGCTCGCTTCTTTGAAAATCAAGTAAACAAAGTTCCTAAAACTGCACTTACAGTTGGAGTTGGAACAGTTATGGATGCAAGGGAAGTTTTAATAATTGTAAGCGGTTACAGTAAAGCACGTGCACTGAAAATGGCAGTAGAGGAAGGTGTAAATCATATGTGGACGGTTTCGATGATGCAGCTTCATCCCCATGGAATTATTGCATGCGACGAGGAATCAACTTTAGAATTAAAAGTTGGTACAGTAAAATATTTTAAAGAGATTGAAAGCCATACATTGAGTGAATTACCTATTGTGTAATTTATTTCTTAAATCTAAAGGGCCATAAAATGAATTACAGAAAATTAATCAACCTTGAAATTGATCATCTTATAGCTAATGGTTGTTCAGCAGCGGATTGGAATAAAATTAATGTGTCCGAAAAATTTCAAATTGATTTAATTCAGAATGTGAATTTTGGTGGTGAAATTTTTATAGGTAATAGTTGCAGAATTCAGAATATTAAAAATCTGGCAAATTACAGAATTGAAGATAACGTACTGCTTGAAAACATTGCATCTCTAACTGTTGAAAATGAAACAACTTTTGGTAACGGGATAAAGATTAGTGTAGTAAATGAGGGTGGGGGAAGAGAGTTGATGATTTATGATAAACTTACTTCCCAAATTGCCTATTTGATGGTCACTTGCCGACACAACTCAATTCTTATTGGAAAACTTGAAGAAATTATTAAACATTATTCTGATTCACGAAAGTCATTAATAGGAAGAGTTGGTCACGGATCTTCAATAAAACATTCAGGGATATTGGAAAATGTTTGGATTGGTGATTCTGCAAAAATAGAAGGTGTTACAAGTTTAACTGAGGGTACGGTCGCAAGTAGTAAAAGTGATCCAGTTTTTATCGGCAGTGGAGTGATAGCTAAACATTTTATTATTCAGTCTGGCTCATCCATTACGGATTCTGCCCTAATAGATAATTGTTTCATTGGACAAGGTGTTAAAATTGGGAAACAGTATTCGGTAGAAAACTCGGCATTCTTCAGCAACTGCGAAGGATTTCACGGAGAAGCTGTAAGCATTTTTGCAGGACCGTTTACCGTAACACATCATAAATCGTCATTATTAATTGCTGCGATGTTTTCATTTTACAATGCCGGTAGTGGATCAAATCAAAGTAATCATATGTATAAACTTGGTCCATTGCATCAAGGCATTTTAGAACGAGGATCAAAAACGGGTTCATTTTCTTATATGCTCTGGCCCTCAAGAGTCGGGGCATTTAGTGTTGTGATTGGGAAGCACTATTCAAATTTTGATGCGAGCGAGTTTCCTTTTTCATATATCAATGAAGAAGATGGAAAAAGTATGCTTACTCCAGCTATGAATTTATTTACGGTTGGAACAAGACGTGATAGCCAGAAATGGCCAACTCGTGATAAAAGAAAAGATCCAATTAAATTTGATATTCTTCATTTTGATCTTTTGAATCCATATATCATAGGAAAAATGATTGAAGGTTCGAAAAGAATGAAAGAGCTTCTTGAGAAAGCAAACAGGGAGCAGGAATTTGTTTCTTACAAAGGATTGCATATCAAACGATTACTTTTAAAAACTTGTACTAAATATTATGAAATGGCAATAAAGATTTTTCTTGGGCAAGAATTGATTAAAAGGATATCTAATGAAATAAATAGTACAAATGATCTTAATAAAATATTAGAGTATGATAGTGAATTGTTTAGTGAAAAATGGATTGATGCTTCTGGGATGCTAATTCCACAAACTGATTATGAATTATTAATTGATAAAGTAAAGACGGGAATTTTATTTTCTGTTGATTCACTTTCTGATGAGTTTTCTAGTTTATCGGAAAGATATTCTGAGTCATCCTGGGTTTGGTGCGCAAAACTTATTGAGCAAAGATTTAATACTAAAGTAAAAGAATTAACAAAAGAACAATTAATTCAAATGATTACTGATTGGCGCGATAATAGTGTGAAACTTAATAATATGATACTTAAGGACGCAGAGAAAGAATTCGACCAGCTAAGTAAAATCGGATTTGGAATTGATGGAGATGAGCAAGTTCAGGATACAGATTTCAAAAATGTGAGAGGTACATTTGAAGAAAATAAGTTTGTAGTTGATTTAAGAAAAGAGTCTGAGGAAATTTCAGGTAAAGCAAAAGAAATAATGAATTATTTAAAATAAGCTTAATTAATTCATTTGTTCAAAAGTATTTCGTTGCAGTGTGGATTAATCACTCCAAAATATATACATAGCAAAAAATCATTTGATAATTTTAGTTTAATGAACTATCTTTAATCAGACAATTTTATCTGATTAAATTATGACAGTATTTTTTTCAAAAAAGTGTGAATACGGACTTCAGGCTATTCTTTTTATGGCAGCTCAAGAAAGTGATTGTGTTTGTCCTGCAGAAGAAATTTCAAAGCGATTATCAATTCCGAAAGAATTCATTTCTAAAATTTTACAAAGTCTAACTGAAAGTGAAATTATAGAATCAAAAAAGGGAAAGTCCGGTGGTTTTAAACTTGCAAAACATCCATCAAAAATAAAGCTAATAGACATAGTTGGTGCAATCGATGGACTGGAAAGTTTTAATTCCTGTGTGCTTGGTTTTCCAAATTGTTCACCAGAAAATCCTTGTCCAGTTCATGATCAATGGGGTGAATTGAGAACTAAAGCTTATGATATGCTTAGCTCTGAAACTATAGATAAGTTCAAAGAAAAAACTCTAAACAAAATTAATAATATTTGAAATTGACCTAGATATTTTATGACAACATTAGCTGGAAAAAGAGAAAAGAAAAAAATAATTCGAAATGATGAAAAGGGGATACAGAAAACCAGATTTATTATACAATCACTTTTTGCATTATTGTGTATCTGGATTGGAGTAGAATTTTATTTATTCAACCAATACTTAGCAACTAACGGAACCGCAGCATTTCATTCCCGTCCACCTGGAGTTGATGGATTTCTCCCGATCAGTTCATTTATGAGTTTTTATCTTTTCTTAACTACTGGAGAAATTCATTCCGCACATCCAGCAGGACTATTTATTTTTCTTGCCATCGTTTTGATGTCTTTAACATTTGGAAAATCATTCTGTAGTTGGTTTTGTCCAATTGGTTTTATATCAGAATTAGTTGGGGATTTTGGAGAAAAATTTTTCAAACGAAGATTGAAACTTCCAAAGTGGTTGGATTATCCGCTAAGAAGTTTAAAGTACTTATTGCTGGGATTTCTTGTTTACTCAGTTGTTTTTTTAATGAGTAATCTTGCACTTAAAGCATTTCTTGATAGTCCGTATAATCAGGTATCAGATGTAAAGATGTATTATTTCTTTGCAAACATTTCACAAACAGCTTTAATAGTGATTGGAGTTTTATTTGTTTTATCTATAGTGATTAGAAATTTCTGGTGCAGGTTTCTTTGTCCTTACGGTGCCTTGCTGGGAATTTTTTCTTTGCTCAGTCCTAATAAGATTCAAAGAAATGCAAAGAGCTGTATCGATTGCGGACTTTGTAATAAAGCTTGCCCATCTTTTATAAAAGTTGATAAAGTAAAAACTGTTATTTCAGATGAATGTTCTACCTGCATGAATTGTGTAGATGTTTGTCCTGTTAAAGATACACTCGAACTTAAGTCAATTTTCATAGAAAAGAAAAAAATCAGTAAAAAGTATGTGGTAATTGGAGTTGTATCTATTTTTATGATTATTACTGGAATTGCGATTATAACTGGACACTGGCAAAATAATATTACAAAAGAAGAGTATTTAAATCATTACAAGTATATGAACAGCTATGGTCATCCAACTGGTGTGAAGGAATTTAAAAAGCTAAATGAAGAAGTTGGCGCTAATAGTAAATTAGAAGGGAATAAATAGTAGCTTTATGAAACGACATCCAGCCCTAATTCCTCTTTCACAAGATCATCATCAAGGTTTACTGTTAGCTCAATTAATCAAAAAAGATGCTCCTAATTATAACGGCTTACCAAAAGATCTTATTGGTAAAATGAATTATGCTCAAGAAGTTTATACTGATGATCTTGTGCAGCACTTTAAAGATGAAGAAGAATTAGTTTTTCCTTTTCTAAAGGGGAAAAACGAAGAAGTTGATAAATTAATTTCTGAAATTCTAAATGAACATATTCTTTTGAAACAAAAAATTTTAGCTTTAGATAAAAATTCTGATTTGATTAATCAATTGGATGAAATAGGAAACTTGCTTGAGGGCCATATTAGAAAAGAAGAAAGAATATTATTTGAAAAAGCTCAATTATTATTGAATGAAGAAGAGTTAAAGATGATTGAAAAGAAATTTGATGAGAATAGACCAAACAAATCTTGCAAAAATAAAACTGAGTAATCTCTTTATATGAAAAAAGTTATAGATAAAATCAAACCACCACCACAATGGCGTTTTGGAGTTTTATTTAGTATGGGAGTATTTGTCGGTTTATTTTTTTTAGTGCTTCATTTAGGTCGTGCTACATCTTATTTGTCTGATAAACCTGAAACTTGTGTTAATTGTCATGTTATGAATTCATACTATGCAACCTGGCAGAATGGAAGCCACGTTAGAGTTACCGTTTGTAATGATTGTCATGTACCGCAAGATAATTTTATTAAAAAATATTTTTTCAAGGCTTCTGATGGTTTAAGGCATTCGTATGTTTACACATTCCGATTAGAACCTCAGGTAATTAGAATTAAAGAAGCGGGCAGAAATGCCGTGCAGCAAAATTGTATTCGATGTCATTCAAATGTGATTCATCCTATTTCCTTACGTTCAATTAGCAATCAAAAAATACAGGAGGATGGTGATGGATATTGCTGGGATTGTCATAGAGAAGTTCCTCACGGAAGAGTAAATAGTTTATCTTCAGCTCCGTTTGCAAAAGTACCTGGTTTATCCAAGCTTATTCCTGATTGGATTGAAAATATTTTAGAACAAAAAAAAATTAGATATTAATAATATTATTAGGATTTACAATGAAACCTGTAAGTGAAGTTATAAAAAATAAACCTTGGTTAGGATGGCTGTTATTTTTGGGCACGGCCGTAGTTGTTTTTTTAGTTGGTCTGTTTGCCTCATCTATTATTGAGCGAAGAGGCGAATCTTCAACTCTACAAATGGTAACTCCTATTAAAGATTGGGAACCAAGAAATGAGGTATGGGGAGAAAATTATCCACGCGAGTTTGAAACTTATTTAAAAACTCTTGACACAACTTTTGCAAGTAAACATGGCGGCTCAGTTAATAGAGATTATCTTGAAGAATATCCTGAACTTGTGATTATGTGGGCAGGTTACGCTTTTTCAAAAGAGTATAATCAAGGCAGAGGTCATGGCCATGCAATTGAAGATATTAGAAATATTTTACGAACAGGTGATAATGAAAACAGTCCAATGCCGGCAACTTGCTGGACATGTAAAAGCACAGATGTTCCAAGAGTTATGAATGAAATTGGGGTATCAAACTTCTACAAAAAGAAATGGACAGATCTTGGGAGTGAAATTGTAAATCCGATTGGCTGCCAGGACTGCCATGATCCTAAAACAATGAACTTAAGAATTACTCGCCCTGCTTTAATAGAAGCATTTCAGCGACAGGGAAAAGATATAAGCAGTTTTAGCAGGCAGGAAATGCGTTCGCTTGTTTGTGCACAGTGCCACGTTGAATATTACTTTAAGGGTAAGGAAGAAAAATATTTAACATTCCCCTGGGATAGGGGATTCAGTGCTGATTCAATGGAAGCTTATTATGATGCAATGGATTTTTCTGATTGGACTAATGGATTAAGTAGAACACCTATGTTAAAAGCTCAGCATCCAGATTATGAATTGTTTAAAACAGGAATTCATGCTATTCGTGGAGTTTCCTGTTCTGATTGTCATATGCCTTATAAAACTGAAGGTGGAGTCAAATTCACAGATCATCACATCCAATCACCATTAAATAATGTTGCAAATACCTGTCAGGTCTGCCATAGAGAAGAAACAGCTCGATTGGTTCAGGATGTTTATGACAGGCAGGATAGAATTGAGGAGTTGAGAAGAATAGCTGAGAAATCTCTCGCTGCAGCGCATATCGAAGCAAAAGTTGCATGGGATAACGGTGCAACTGAAGAGCAAATGAAACCTATTTTATTATTGATTCGTCATGCTCAATGGAGATGGGATTGGGTTGCCGCCGCAAATGCGTTAGGTTTCCATTCGCCAGTTGAAGCAATGAGGGTTCTTGGTACGTCTATAGATAAAGGCGGGGAAGCCCGCAGATTACTTGCTGCATTATTTATAAAACTTGGTGTTAAGTATCCGATTGATATGCCTGATATATCTACGAAAGAAAAGGCACAAAAATATATTGGGTTGGATATGGAAAAATTAAACAAAGCTAAACAGGAATTTCTGAGAACCACGACAGTTAAATGGGATGAAGAAGCTAAAAAACGTCAGGGATTTTTATACGATTACAAAATAAAAAATTAGTTTTACATAATTATAATTTTTAATTAGGGTGCAGAAATGCACCTCCTTTTTTTTCAAAAGACACTCAGGCTATTAATTTTCAAAAGTTTACAAAGAAATTTATTTCATAACCAATAATTTACTTGCTAACTGCTAACCATTCTAGCATAAATTAAATTGAGTTTGAAATAAAAATATGATAAGTTATTATATAGTTTTCAACTTAAACAGAGGGAGATTTATGAAAAACTTTTTTTTGCTTATCGTCTTCATCGCATTATTCAACCAATCATTTGCTCAGGATTCTTGTAAAACAAAAGACATGGATTTGAAACACGGAATTCAATTTCAGGTTACCAATATTTTTAATCTCACAAATTTTAATGGATATACTTTTTCTTATCGATATCTGATTAATAATAATTCAGGATTAAGAGTTGGTTTGTTAACTAATTTTAGCAATCAGGATGAAGATATAACGAAAAAGGTTGATACTCTCACCAATAATCCACCAACATATTCTAAATTTTATAATTTTAAAATTTCTGTTCAGTATCTTCATAGTATCTTAAGATATAATGATTTTGATTTAATTATTGGTGGTGGGCCATTCGTTTCTTTATACAACAGTGAAGGATATGATGAATATTTGGGTTCATCTTACCTGAGAAAATATACCAGTAAAATTAAAACCACAGGTTTTGGAATAGACATAATTGCAGGTGTAGAGTACAGGCTGACAACTAACATCGTATTTTCTGCGGAGTATGGATTAACATTTTCAAAAGAATCTTCCGAATTGGTGAATGAATTAAGTGAGGAATCGGGAACTACTATTCGTAATTCCAGCCAAAACGGTACTGTGGATCGAACTTTTATTCGAGGTACAAACGTAAGTCTGGGTATAACTATATTCTTTTAAAAGTAAAAAGGAATAAATCACTTGTGTTTTTAATAAAAAAGTCTATTTTAGAAGTAGAATTAATCAATTATACATATTTAGCAATTGAAAAACTTAGTCAAATATATTTTTACATCAATAGTTGTTATTATTTTACTTTTTAGCAGTTTTGGGTTTGATGTTTATAAGCATATTTGCATAGCTCATAATTTTAGTGCTGTTTCTATTTTAGGAATTCCAGAATGTGAAAAAGATCACTCTAATTCTAATGTTGTGGACGATTGCTGCAAAACAGAAGTTGAAGAAATTGTCGAGTCCGAGTGCTGTCAGTCTGTACCTATTGAAGAATCAGATCCAGTTTCTATTTCTTCAATGGATGTTAAGTGCTGTTTTACTTCATATACAAGTATAGAATTAAATGAAAATTTATTTCCACCTCTTGAAGAAAAATTAGCATCAATTGAATTTATTTCTCTAATTGTTCCTCTTGATAAAATTGAAAATCAAAAATCTGAACAGTTATTTTTTATCAACAACGATCTTCCTCCGCCATTATTTGGCAAAAAATTTCTACAATCCGTTCATCAACTTAAGTTAGAAAGACCTATCTGTTAGTTCTTCTTCTAAGGTTGTCATTCCGATAACACAACCAGAGCAATCTATAAAATTTAACAGACTCTTTTGCTCAATTAATCGATCTGAATGACTTTATATTAAATAATTTCTAACAAATTGGTATAACAATGAAATTAATTATTTATTCTCTTTTTATTCTTCTTTTCTCCTTTGCGGGAATTGCACAGAATTTAAAGGGAATTGTTTATGAACTTGATGATAAAAATGAAAAGGTTCCTCTAATCGGGACAAATGTTTTTTGGGAAGGAACACAAATTGGCACAACAACAAATTTAGATGGTGTTTTTAATTTAATGAAAATTAAATCCGATCACCTGCATCTTATTATAAGCTATATTGGGTACAAACAGGATACTCTGGAAATTCCAATTGATCAAGACAGTATAGAAATAGTGTTAGCTGTAAACAGAGAACTCAAAGAAGTTGTAGTAACCGGCACATCACTTTCAAAATTTATTGATCAATTTGATGCAAAGAATACTGAGGTGATAACATCAAAAGAACTACTGAAGGCAGCTTGTTGTAATCTTTCAGAAAGTTTTACAACTAACGCATCTGTTGATGTGCAATTTCAGGATGCGGTGACAGGTGCAAAACAAATTCAATTACTGGGTTTACCAGGATTGTATAATCAAATGTTGTTTGAAAATATTCCAACTTTAAAAGGCATTGGTGGAACATTTGGGCTGGGTTATATCCCTGGTCCGTGGATGACTTCAATCAGTGTTTCCAAGGGTGCAGCTTCGGTTGTTAATGGATATGAATCTATTACAGGGCAAATAAATCTTGAGTACAAAAAACCTGATGATCTTGAGCGATATTATTTTAATGCTTTTCAAAGTTCACATTATAAAACTGAGTTTAACGCAAACGCAGCTACTCATTTAAATGAAAACTTAAGCACTATGATTCTTGCCCACGCTGATTTTAATCTAAAAACTATTGATGATAATAATGATTCATTCAGAGATCAGCCAAATGTTAAACAGTTTAATTTTATAAATAGATGGAAGTATCAATCATTTAAAGGATATGAATCTCAATTGGGTGTGCAGTTTTTAAATGAAGAACGCAGAGGCGGACAGGTTTCTGATTTTAGTTCAAATAATTCTACAACTCCATACAACATAAATATCGATACTAAAAGATATGAAGTGTTTGCAAAAAATGGTTACGTATTTGATGATGAAGCTTACTCAAGTATCGGATTAATTTTAAATGCTCAATGGCACGATCAAAATTCATTGTTGGGATTAAGACGATACAATGGAAACCAAAAATCTTTTTATGCTAATTTACTTTTTGAAACTAAAAGTGCTGATGATATTCATTCAGTTACTATGGGCGGAAGTTTTGCTTACGATAATTATAGAGAATCATTTGATGGATTAAATTATACTCGAAATGAATCTCGACCGGGAGTTTTTGCGGAATATACTTTTGCACCATCAAATATAGTTTCTATTGTTCCGGGAATCAGATTTGATTTCCACAATCTTTATGGAACTTTCTTTACTCCAAGATTGCACGTAAAATATAATATAGACGAGAACACAATTCTAAGAGCTTCTGCCGGAAAAGGATTTAGATCAGTAAATCTTTTTGCGGAAAATTTAAATTATCTGGCAAGTTCACGTGAGTTTATTATCGTTAATATTCCATCATACGAAGAAGCTTGGAATTATGGATTGAATCTTACGAGATATATTTCTATTAATGATCGTGAATTAAGAGTTACTGCAGAATTTTACAGAACTGATTTTCTAAAGCAAACTTTGGTTGATGTTGATTCTGATATTAGACAAGTAAGATTTTATGATTTAAATGGAAAATCTTATTCCAATAATTATCAGATCGAACTAGCTTATCAGCCAATTGATAGATTTGATGTTTCTGCTGCTTTCAGATACACTGATGTAAAATCAAATTACGGAAATGAACTTTTAATTAAACCGTTATCAAGTAAATACAAAGGTTTACTAACTTTATCATATGCAGCAAAAGAAAATAGTTGGGTGTTTGATTCATCGTTTTTATTAAATGGTGATGGAAGAATTCCAAGTACAAAGCAAAATCCTGTTCAGTATCAAAGACAAGAAACGTTTCCCGCTTACTTAATTGTAAATGCTCAGATAACAAAAAAGATTGATATTGTGGATTTATATCTTGGAGTAGAAAATTTAACTAACTATAAGCAATCAAATCCTATCATTGCATCAAATGACCCTTTTGGAAATTATTTTGATGCATCAATGATTTGGGGTCCTATAGATGGAGCTAAATTTTATTTTGGATTAAGATTAAGTGTTCTTTAAATAAAAAGGAGATAAAAAATGTTAAAACAATTCATGTTCGTTTTTGCAGTTGTATTTTGTGTTAGCTTAGTAAGTTTCGCACAAGAAAAAACAGAAAAAAAATTAAAAGATCCACATCAAAAAGTGGAAGTAGATAAAGTTCAAAAACTTGATGACAATAAAGAAATGGTTTCTAAAGATCCATGGAATAAAGTCTGTCCCGTAAAAGGAAATGAAGTTGAAGCAGATTCTCCAACAGTTGAGTACAATGGAAAAGTCTACGCATTCTGTTGCCCCGGTTGCGATACAAAATTTGCAAAGAATCCTGAAATTTATGCAAAGAATTTAAGTGAAGATGGAAAGAAGTTTGTTGGTAGGAAATAGGGCATTGCTTTAATTAACAAAAGTCATCCTTAGCGAAGTGGAAGGATGACTTTTCATTAATCATTCGTCACCCTTCAGCTGCGCTCAGTGTGAGACTTATAATTTTATTTTATTATCTTTTCCCGTCATAAACATATCTTAAAAATTCTTCGCGTACATGGTGATTTAAAAATTTACCGTGATAACTAGAGGAAATTGTTGAACTGTTAACATCCTGCACACCGCGTGAGGCAACACATAAATGATCAGCTTCTATTACTACAGCAACATCTTCAGTTTTAAGCATATCCTTCAATTCGTTAGCAATTTGAACAGTTAATCTTTCCTGCACTTGCGGACGTTTAGCGAAGTACTGGACGGTTCTATTTATCTTTGATAAGCCAACAACTTTACCGCTGGAAAAATATGCAACATGTGCTTTGCCAATTATCGGAACAAAGTGGTGTTCGCAGTAAGAGTAAACAGAAATATGTTTTTCAACCAACATTTCTGTGAATTTATATTTGTTATCAAATAATGTAACGCTTGGTTTATTTTTGGGATTTAATCCGCTGAAAGTTTCTTTAACGTACATCTTTGCAACTCTTTTTGGTGTGTCTTTCAAACTATCATCTGTCAAATCTAGTCCAAGAACTTCCATAATTTCTTTAAACTTTTTCTCAATTAACTCAATCTTTAATTCATCATCTATTTCAAAAGCATCACTACGAATTGGAGTCTCAATCGAACTTAAAAAATGATTGTTATCATCATTTTCAAATTCCGCTAATCTTACCGGACCTTCTTTCATGATTTTCCTTTTAATTATTACATCAATAAAAACTAAAAAGACAAACAAATGGTTCCATTCAGGCAAATTATTTTTGGGGTAAAATATTTCAGTAAAAACTCGATAATAAAGAAACGATTTTATGATTATAATCACGCACTAAATTTCAAAATTGAATTTTTGGTATGAATTGTTTATTTATGCAAAAAGTTCAAAAAGAGTAATGAAATAAAATGGTCGATAAAGATAAAATAGAATTAGCTGTTGAGTATTTTAATAAAGCCTATCAGCTTCATATGATTGGCAATATTAAAGAGGCGATTGATGCTTACAAAAAATCAATTGATTACTATCCTACGCCTAAAGCGCATACTTTTTTAGGATGGGCATTCAGTCTAAATGGCAAGTTTGAAGAGGCAATTGACGAATGTAAAATAGCAATCGATCTAGATCCAAATTTTGGAAATCCATACAATGATATTGGATCTTATCTTATAAACCTCGAACAATTTGATGAAGCAATATATTGGTTAGAAAAAGCTATTGAAGCACCGGATTATGAGCCGCGTCATTTTCCATATTACAATCTTGGGAGAATTTATGAAAAACGCGGCGATTGGTATTCGGCGCTTAATTCTTATGCAGAATCTTTGAAGCAAAATCCAAATTATGAGCTTGCAAAGAATGCTTTCGTTCGATTAACAGCAATGATGAACTAATTATTTTATACTTCATTTGCACTTCTCATTGTAAAACTATCATTCCATTGGTAAATTGCCTTTTAGATAAAACGTATTATTTGATAACCTTATTAATTCAATTCGAGTTTAAATGAAAGTAAGTGAACTATTAAAACCAGAATTTATTATTTCTGATTTACAGGGTGAATCAAAAGAAGAGATTATTAATGAGCTGATTGATCTGTTTAAAAATGATCCCCGTGTAGAAGATATTGAAAAAGTAAGATCCGCTGTACTTGATCGTGAAAAAGTTATGTCAACAGGAGTTGGAAAAGGATTTGCGATTCCACATGGCAAAACAAATGCTGTTAAGGAAATAATTGGTGCTTTTGGAAAAATTAAAGATGGAATTGATTATGATGCACTTGATGGTAATCCTGTTCGACTAATTTTTCTGCTTGTTGGCAAGGATAATTTGATAAGCACGCACATAAAATTATTAAGCAGAATCTCACGCTTGATGAATAAAGATGATTTTAGACATAGGCTACTGGAAGCCAATAATGCCGATGAAATTGTTAAGCTATTCGGTGAAGAAGAAGAACACTTTTTAGAATTATAGTTCCGTTGTCATCCTGAGCGAAGAGGAAGGATGAACTTTCCTATTAATTATTAAATCCATCACACTTCGACTTCGCTCAGTGTGACAAACATTTAAAACATCTATGATTAAAGCAATAACCGGAACAAAAGATATTTTACCTTCTGATATTGTAAAATGGCAATATCTTGAAAAGCTACTTAGGGATACATTTCAATTATTTAACTATAAAGAAATTCGCACTCCAATATTTGAAGAGACTGCATTGTTTGCTCGCGGAATCGGGGAAGAAACTGATATTGTTAGCAAAGAGATGTACACTTTTAAAGATAGAAGTGAGACAAGTATAACTTTACGTCCGGAAAATACTGCGGGAGTTGTAAGATCATTTGTCGAGCAATCGCTAGGTGCTCAGCAATCTTTAAATAAATTGTATTATATCGGTCCGATGTTCAGACAGGAAAGACCACAAGCTGGAAGACTTAGACAATTTCATCAGTTTGGCGCTGAAGCATTGGGAAGTACGTCACCGTTACTTGATGCTGAAATGATCCAGGTTGCATATCATATCTTAAAAAATCTTGGATTAAAAAATTTAATTGTAAAAATTAATTCGCTTGGAATTCCTGAAGTAAGAGAAAATTATAAAAATGTTTTGCGTGATTATTTAAAAGATAAAAAAGATAAGTTATCAGAAGAGAGCAGAAAAAGATTTGAGACGAACATTTTAAGAATATTCGACAGCAAGATTGAAGTTGATCAGCAGATTATGAAAGATGCACCTTTATTAATCGATTATCTTGACGAACAGAGTAAAAATGATTTTGATGTCGTAAAAAAATATCTTGCTAAAGTTGGAATTTTATTTGAAATTGATCCAGCACTTGTACGCGGATTAGATTATTACACAAAAACTACTTTCGAAATTGTTAGCGGAAGTGTTGGTTCGCAAAGTGCTTTATGCGGCGGCGGAAGATACGACCTACTAGTTGAAGAACTTGGCGGCAAAGCAACTCCCGGCGTGGGTTTTGCAGCAGGAATGGAAAGAATTCTTTTAGCTTGTGAAAATGAAAAAGCATTAAATTTACAAAATGACTCTATTGATGTTTATTTAATAAGAATTGATGCAGAACTTGATCTTGAAGTCGCAAACATCGCCTCAAACTTACGAAGAGAAAAATTTAGCTGTGATTACGATTATTTAAACAGAAGTGTTAAAGCGCAAATGCGAGAAGCAAATAAATTCAATGCAAAGTTCGTTGTTTTTGTTGGCGGTGATGAATACAAACGCGGCGAATTAAATGTTAAAAATCTTTCTAATGGTGAACAACAATTAATTAAAATTGATGACCTTGATAAACTAAAATCATTACTTAAAAGTTAATGGCTCTAAAAAAACCAAAAGAAGTTCCACAAATTCCCAAAGCACGGGAAAAGAATATAGACAAACTTAAAAAAGCTACTCCCGCAAAAAAGAAAACCGAAATTGAGTTTAACTGTAAAATTTATTTTCATAAAGATGGTGTAAAGGGAAAACAACAATACAGATTTAAGTTCGAAACATTAAAGATATTCTCATTTCTCAATTATAAAATCACTGCACAAGCTCGCAAAGAAAAAAAAGTAATTGATATTAGTTTACTTGGCTTAACTGCATTGAACGATTATATGGCAAAAGTTCAACCAGCAAATGTAGAAATTGATTTTGAAGATTTGTTTGGTGAGTTTACAATTAATATTATTAAACAGGACGGAAGTATTAACAGCGCAATTGTAGATTTTAATATTTTCAAAAAAGAGATTTTGATTATAAAAGAATTTCTTCCCGATAAAAAGAATAATAGTAAATTCTGCACTTTCGAAGTTGATAAAGATAAATTCACATACTCAAAGGAATACAGCAAGTGAGTCTGATAATTGGAAGAAAACCGGTTTTAGAAGCACTTAATTCTGATGAAGAAGTTTCGCAAGTTTTTATTTTATTCGGGCAGGAAGGCGGAATAATCGAAGCGATTCGAGTTTCTGCTAAGAAAAAAGGAATAAAAGTAAACCAGGTTCCGTTTGAAAAATTCAGACAGATAACACAAAGTAAAATCGCACAAGGTGTTGCGGCATCAAAATCCGAACAAAAATATTATGATCTTTACGAGATTATTAATGAATCAAAAAAAGCTGCCTACCCGCTTCTATTAATATTAGATTCGATACAGGATACACACAATGTTGGTGCAATTTTGCGCAGTGCGGACTGCAGCGGTGTTGACGGTATTATAATTACAAAAAACAATTCGGCTCCGATAAATGAAACAGTTGTTAAAACATCTGCTGGTGCAAGCGAACATGTTAAGATTACACTAATAAATAATCTTGCGCAAACAATCGATGAACTAAAGAAAAAGGGATTCTGGATTGTTGGCTCTTATCTTGAAGGTGCTAAAGATTACACTAAAGTTGATTATAAAATTCCTATTGCTGTAATTGTTGGAAATGAAGAAAAAGGAATTAGAAAACTTACTGCAGATAAATGTGATCATCTTGTCCGCATTCCGATGAAAGGGAAAATCCAATCACTTAATGTTTCTGTTGCAACTGGTGTACTCCTTTTCGAAATACTAAGACAAAGAAATATTTAGTCTGTTACTTCTTTCCTTTCTATTAAACCATTTCTTAAGTTTAAAAGACTCTTTTGGGAGGTTTTATGAGAAAGTTAGTTCAAGTTCTTTTAGTTATTAGTTTAATCACTTCCATATTTCCGCAACAATTTCATTCCTTAGATGGAATTGAAAGCCCTGATGCACAAACTATTTTATTATATAGATTTGGTTCTGATCAATATATATACAATCCTGTTTATAAGTTTAATGTTCAGAGCAGTTATGAAAAACAGATAATTGATGCGCATTCAATTATCTATCCCGTTGGTGCTGATATTAAATCAGTTGCAGATTTTGAGTTTTTCCCTGGTGATACTTCAAACTTTATAAATGTTGGGGATCTAATTTATGTTGATTATGGATCATATATTGCGAGAATTGATTCTTTAGTTTTTGGATTTTATCAGTCCTTTTTATAGAATTGATATTTCAAAGCAAAATCCATTAAAAGTCTTTGTCTTTGATGGTGGTGGAGAAATAAGAAGCTGGGATGGAGGTTACACTTTTCCATTAGATTCAATTCCTGCTGTTGTGAACTTTATCCCGATTGCATTAGCAGATTTTGATGATGAAGTAATGTTTGGATTTGATGAAAATAGTAATTTTTGCAGGAATGGAGAATTATCAGATACAGCACTAGTTATCTTTGATCAATATTCAAAGTTATTATACGATGTCAATCAGTTCCATGTTTATAGAGTTAACAAAACTTATGGCGGCTATTCGTTCAATGTTTCAAACAATAAGGGTAGTTTTTTTACATGGACAAAAACATTTTACAGCCAAAATAAAATCTATATTGCAATCGATTCAACACAATCGGGAGTTGTTTACTTAGCCGATGGAAGAAGAATTTATAAATCACTTAACAACGGATATACTTTTACAGAATACAAAGCATTACCAAGTAAATTAATTGGTATATACAAAAAACCAAACTCTGAGATTATTTATGCTGCCTCTAGAACAGAATATTTAAAATTACTGTTGATTCGATTATAATTATTAAATCACTTCCATTTTCTAGAGAAGAATTTGGATGGTATCCTTTTGCCAGTGGTAAACATTGGGCTTATGATCAATCTGGTATGAATACTGGGGAGGAGTCGATTATTAATTTGCGGGTACTAGCTATATGGAAATAGTTAAAGATACTTTGATAAATAATAAAAAGTATTTTGTTGTTAATGAAAATGATATCAATTACTGGTTTTTCCTTCTAAAATGTTTTTACGTGTGGACTCTTTAACCGGTTTTATTTATCGCTACTGGGAAGAACTAAATGGTGAATATATCTTTCATAACTTAAATGCCGAAGTTGGTGATGCAATTTTTCATCCAACTTATCCGGAAAACCCTTTTTATACTCTTGAAGAGGAGTACCCAACTAATTATTTAGGCATTGATACATATGAGAGAATGTATTCGGAAAATTTACCTTGTAGTTGTTTTCACACATTAGTAAAAGGATTTGGATTATCAAGAACCTATTTTAATGAATTTGGGGGAAGTGAGAGCATACTTAAAGGCTGTGTTATAAATGGTATTCTTTATGGCGACACCACAAATGTTGTGGATGTAGATCCTGATCCAAATCCAATTCCCACTAAAGATATACTTGAACAAAACTATCCAAACCCATTTAACCCAAGTACAAAAATCTATTTTAGCATTCCTAACAATGCTAATGTAAGTTTAAAGGTATATGACATACTTGGGACCGAGGTTGCAAAGCTGATTTTTAATGAACAAAAAGCTGCGGGCAGATATGAAGTAAAATTTGATGCCTCAAGACTGGCAAGCGGAACATATATTTATAAACTCCAAGCTGGAGATTTTATTCAAACAAAGAAAATGATGTTGCTGAAGTAATTTTTGATTACTATTAAAATAAACCCCTGCTAACTAAATCTGGCAGGGGAATGTAAACTAAAATTTAAGCAGACAAATGCCACAACCAGAAATAATATAACTGACAGAACCAGATCTATTTTTACTGCACTTAAATTTTTCTCATCGTATTTTCTTTTCGTATGGTTCATCACATTTCTGTTTATTAATTATTTATAGTTAAAACATTTTATTCAAATTTTAGTTCCAATAGCTCCTCCTTTATCGTTAATAGCGCGAATTTATTTTTATTAAAGGCCTGTAATAATATTTATTGGCAAATAAAAATTCGAGCCATGTAATACAATTACTATCCTAAAAAATCCGATTAATTTTTTACTATTTATTGGAACTTTTGTGGTTGTGCTTCTGTTAAGACCTATAATCAATAACCAATAAAAGGAGATCAAAAATGAAAAAATTCTTTCTTACCATGTTAATTCTAGCTGGTTTTATATCAGCAAATGCTCAAACAGCACGATTACAAGTTATTCACAATGCCGCAGATCCTGCTGCTAATCAAGTAGATGTTTATTTAAATGGTAACTTGGCGCTTGATAATTTTGAATTTAGGACGGCAACACCATTTATTGATGTTCCCGCTAATGAGACTATTAACATTGGTATTGCACCTCCGAATAGCACTTCGGCAGCTGATACAATTAAAAATTTTGAAGTTACTTTTAGTCCAAACAAAACATACATAGCTGTTGCAAATGGAGTTTTAGATCCAACTCAATTTGCTGCTAATCCTGATAACAAGCCTATTTCATTTACATTATTTGCAAAAGATGGAATTAGAGAACAAGGTCTTGCTAATTGGTTAGTGGATTTTGTTACCGTTCACGGCGCAACTGATGCCCCAACAGTTGATATCTGGGTTAAGAATCCTTCGAATTCCCCATCATTAAATGTAAGTAACGCAAATCTATCAAATTCTGAAGAAGAAATAGAAGTTGATGGCGCTGACTTCTGGGGAAAAAGAAAACTGATCAATAATTTAACTTATTCTGAGATTTATAAATACAAAAGTTTAAGAGCTAAAGAATATACTTTAGAAGTAACACCAGGCAATAATGGTAATGTTGTAGTTGCTTCTTTTGATGTTAATTTAAATGGTCTTGGTGGTAAATCTGCTGTAGTATTTGCTTCCGGATTTTTAGATCCTTCATCAAATCAAAATGGCGCGCCATTCGGATTATTTGCAGCTCTTCCTAATGGAACAGTAGTTGAATTCCCGCAAATACTTCCTACTGCAAAACTTCAGGTTATTCATAACGCTGCAGATCCTTTGGCAAATGAAGTCGATGTATATGTAAATGGAGATCTTTTATTAGACAACTTTGCTTTTAGAACTGCAACGCCCTTTGTAACAGTTCCTGCAGAAGTTACGTTAAATATTGGAATTGCACCTGCAAATAGTACATCTGTAAGTGATACGATAAAAAATATTCCAGTTGTTTTGCAAAATGGTAAAACATATGTAGCAGTTGCTAATGGAGTTGTAGGTTCAGGATTCTTACCAAACCCAGACGGAAGAAGTATAGCTTTTACACTTTTTGCAAAAGATGGAATAAAAGAATCTGGTAAGTATAATAACAAAGTTGATTTTGTTGTCTTACATGGCTCAACAGACGCCCCTGCTGTGGATGTGATAGCAAGAAATGTTGGTAAACTTGTTGAGGACGCTGCTTATGGCGACTTTACAGATTACATCAGAGTTCCAGCTTCATCATATTTATTGGATATTACACCTGCAAATGATAATAACACAATAGTTGCAACATTCGAAGCAAACCTGACTGGTCTTGGTGGCGGTGCTGCAGTTGTATTTGCATCCGGATTCCTGGATCCTTCTGGAAATCAAAATGGTGCTCCATTTGGATTGTTTGCTGCATTACCAACGGGAGATGTTATCGAGCTACCACCTTACACAGCTCCTACTACAGCAAGATTGCAGATAATTCATAATGCTGCTGATCCAATCGCAAGTGAAGTAGATGTTTATGTTAATGGAGGTTTGTTACTTGATAATTTTGCTTTCAGAACTGCTACTCCATATGTTGATGTTCCTGCAGGAGTTTCGCTAAATATCGGGGTTGCACCCGGTAATAGTACTTCCGCTGCTGATACTATTAAAAACTTTGCTGTTACTTTTGAAGGCGGCAAGACATATGTGGCTTTAGCTAATGGCGTGGTAAATCCAAGCGGATTTGCCCCAAATCCAAATGGAAGAGATATATCATTTACTCTATTTGCAAAAGCTGACGCGCGTGAAGAAGCTAACAGTAATAGTAAAGTAGATTTGTTTGCTGTTCACGGTTCAACCGATGCCCCTGCTGTAAATATCCGTTCTTTATTCGGTTTAAGTCTTTCTAATATATCTTATGGTGACGTTAGTAATTATGTAAGCCTTCCTGCTAGTAGAAACTGGGTAATAATTTATACAACAAATCCTTTTCAGTTAGTAGGTGTTTATAATGCAGACCTAAGAACTCTTGGTGGAAATTCTGCTGTAGTTTTTGCATCAGGATTTTTAAATCCTTCTGCAAATCAAAACGGTGAACCATTCGGAATATTTGTAGCTTTGGCAAATGGTGCTGTCGTTCAGCTTCCAAAAATACTTGGTAAAGAAGCTGATGATTATATGAATAAAATTTTGGGTGAGACAGGTGAGATTGCTGAAGTTAGTGAATATAACTTGGATCAAAATTATCCTAATCCTTTCAATCCAAGTACAAGAATTGCTTTCAGCATTCCTAATAATGCAAATGTAACCTTAAAAGTTTATGATATACTTGGGACTGAGGTTGCAGAGCTGATTTCAAATGAACAAAGAGCCGCAGGAAAATATGAAATAAACTTTGATGCTTCCAGACTGGCAAGCGGAACATATATTTATAAACTACAGGCTGGTGATTTTGTTCAAACAAAGAAAATGATTCTATTGAAATAATTTGATTAACATTCCTTAATAAAAACCCTGATACCTTTGTATCAGGGTTTTTTCTTTGCATTTAAAGTAGAAAATAAATATTGAGATCAATCAGTTTTTGCAGGGATTCTATTAAACGATCACAAATAAATATTTTATTTTGACGCTGATACTGATCCAAGAAGTTCTTCAAGTTTTTTTAGTAGATCCTCACCTCGTAAATTGGAGGCGATAATCTTCTGATCCTTGTCTAGCAAAACGTTGGCTGGAATTGAATTTATTGCATAGAGTTTACCAGCTTCATTACCCCAGCCTTTTAGATCCGAAACTTGAGTCCATGTTAATTTATCATCCTTAATAGCCTTTAGCCACTTATCGCGATTGGTATCAAATGAAACACCAAGTACATCAAATCCTTTTTTATTATATGTCTTCCAAGCTTTAACAACATTTGGATTTTCTGCTCGGCAAGGCCCGCACCATGCTGCCCAGAAATCAACTAACAATATTTTACCTTTTAGTGATGAGAGAGAAACAGGATTTCCAGTGGAGTCGTTCAGCGTAAAATCTGGAGCAATTTGACCAATTGCTGTTGCACGTAGTAACCCAATTCGTTTTTCGATATCCTGATAATATGTGGAAGCTTTTAATTTAGTGTCGATCACGCTTATTAACTTCTGTAATTCGGGCAAATCAAACCGCCAAGAATTGCGAGTTATTAGATAAGGTGAAACTGATGTATTGTTGTTCGATTTTATAAAAGAGACTAGTTGATCCTTTGTTTCCTTATCGAGGTCTTCACTGATTGAATCATTTTTTTTCATCGCTGCAGTATCGCCTATTTCTTTTGCAGCTTTCCACGCATTATAAACATCTTCCATTTTTTTCATTATGGTATCATTCATATCCACATATTTCTTATAAATATCTTGTGAAGATGATCCAATTACTTTCGAATTATCAATACTGTCCGGATAAAGCTGAACATTAATATCGGAATTCTCTACGAAAAGAGGAAAGGATATTTTTTTATCGTCCATTGTTAAATACCACATCTCTGGCATAACGACTGATCCGGTGAAATTAAATTTACCGTTAAGCACTTTTGTCGAGTCGAGTTTTTCCCAACCATCGATTCCGCGTTTTTGAAGAAAAATCATAACAGAATCTTTGCTGTCAATAGTTCCTGTTATTGTGAACTGCTCTTTTTTAACATTACAGGATGCTAACAAAAGTCCTACAAATAAGAAGAATATTATTTTTTTCATGCACTTGATCTTTCATTTTTTATTTAAATAAAAATAAGCTTTCTGATCTAGAAAAAGAATACTATTTAATGCTAAACTTCGAAATGATATCCTAAATTATAAAAAATTTCTTTAGCACAGGAAAAACTATCTGGATGAAAATGATAGGTAGGACTTTTTTAATATTTAGTAATTAAAACACCTCTTTCTTAAATTTTAGATGTGAAAATAAAATCTATAAAAATAAAATATCCCAAGATCCTCATTTCAATTTCTACAATCGCATTACTATATCTTTTACTATTAATTCCTGTAGAGAATAATTCGATAATTCCTGAAGGAAATAAAAAACCGTTTATCTGGAATCAGGATAGTGTGTGGAATAAATTAGAAAGGACATTCATAAACGCCGCTTCTGAAGGTTGTGATAAAATAGAACCTCATATCGATTCATTATTTTTGAGTTCTGAAAAAATTCTAAATGAAATATCCGATAAAGATTTAAAACCATCAGATGAAAAATTTGCAGCACTTGAAAACTATATTTTTCAATCAGCCCCGCTTATTCCCGTTTGCAATCAATATTTTCCTGCCTACGTAAATTTTTATTCTCAATTAAGAAAGGTTGTAAAAGAACAATCCAGAAACTGGGATATGAATTCTACTGATGCTAGAAATACACTTTATCGTTTGCTTTATGGAAACAGAACTGCAATTGAAGAAATAATACTTCAGTTACCAAGCGGAGAAGTAGCACCTTTAGTCAAAGGAATTGATGAACCATCGATTACTCCCTCAGCCGCAATACTAGGTGAGGAAGTTCACAGCGGAGATATTTTAGTTTCTCGTGGTGGCGCTCCTACATCAGCATTGATTGCAAGAGGGAATGATTATCCGGGAAATTTTTCGCACATAGCATTAGTTCATATCGATGAAAAAACAAAAGCGATTTCAATAATTGAATCGCATATTGAAAGAGGAGTCGTAATTTCATCATTAGAGGAATATCTTAAAGACATAAAGCTTAGAATTATGGTTCTAAGATTGAGATCCGATTTAATAAAAACAGATCCAATGCTTCCACACAAAGCCGCAGAATTTGCATTAATAGAGGCTAAGCAGAAACATATTCCTTATGATTTTGAAATGAATACTAACGAATCAGAAAAACAATTTTGCTCAGAAGTTGCATCATCATCATATAAGAAATTTGGAATAACGCTATGGACTGGTCTATCAAACATTTCAACTAAAGGTGCAAGAAACTGGCTAGCCGCATTCGGTGTTAAGTATTTTGAAACAGAGGAGCCTTCAGATCTTGAGTATGATCCGAAACTTTCTGTTGTCGCTGAATGGAGAGATCCGGAAACTCTATATAAAGATCATTTGGATAATGCAGTTACGGATGTAATGTTGGAAGAAGCTGATAGCGGTAAGGTTTTATCATATGATTGGTATCTTTTACCAGTCGGCAGAGTGACAAAACTTTATAGTATGATATTAAATCTATTTGGCTCAGTCGGCCCTGTGCCAGAAGGTATGAGTGCTGAGGCAACATTAAAAAATGTAGAGTATTCCGAAACTCACGATAAAATAAAACTGAAATTAATAGATCTTGCTAATAAATTTAAAAATGAAAACGGATATACTCCTCCTTACTGGAATTTGGTAAATTTAGCAAGACAAGCCAGGGATGAAATTAAAAATTTACAAGGCGCTTTATGAAAACATTATTTAAAACTTTTCTTTTACTCATTTTTGCTATAACAATATATTCTCAAAACTTTCCTGATAGTCAAACTGATGGAAAATATTATGAAGTAAACGGAGCAAAAATCTGGACAGTTAGTTTTGGTAATGGAGACCCGTTATTTTTTATTGCCGGTGGTCCGGGTAATGCACATAGTTACCTTAGAGCTTTTGATTCATTATCAACAACCAACACATTAGTTTATTTTGATGCTTTTGGGCGAGGCAAATCTGATACAGCAAGAAACGTAACTGAGTATACTCTAGAAAGAGACGTTGAAGATTTGGAAGGATTGCGCAAGTCTTTGGGCTTCACTAAAATCAATATTTTAGGGCATTCTTATGGCGGCGTGGTTGCACAGGCTTACGCAATTAAATATCCGGAAAATGTGTCGCATCTGATACTAGCAAATACATTTCATTCTTATTTAATGTGGCAGGAAAACTGTGATAATTCAAATCACGAAATAAAAACAAATTATCCTGAAGTGTGGGAAGAATTGATGAAAGTAAGAAAACAAGGTGCCGTATCAAGCGATCAGATTCATCAGGATATTTATGGTCGAGTACCATATGGATTTTTGTATGCTTATAATCCAGAAAATTTTAATAGAGTTGGAAGAAAACCGTATCCAAATTCCAACAACACAAAATTGTATTATCAAATGGTTGGACGAGATGGAGATTTTCTAGTTAGTAGTGATATCGGAACATTTGATTTTAGAAAACAATTAAAAAGTTTAAATATGCCAATCTTGATATATGCCGGCAGATATGATCGCGTAGCTGTTCCCTGGATGGAAGCTGAGTACAAAGATTATTGTCCACAAGCTAAGTTTGTAATGTTTGAAAAAAGCGGACATAATCCCCAGGTAGAAGAACCTGAAAAATTATTTAAAGTAATTAGAAAATTTTTGAATAAATAATTTAAGGAGCTTCGGCTCCTTTTTTATTTTTTGTTTGAATGTAAATTACTATCTGCTAAATTTACATCAGTAATTAATCCAATCTAGTAGATGAAAAATAAAATTGAACTCACAGCAGAAATTAAGTACAAACTGCTTTGGTCTGAAAGACAAATTTTGTGAAAGCAAAACTAACTTATTTTAAGAGCACCCCCATCAATTAAGGCCTGCCTGTCGCTAAGTAGAGTGGTAGGAGTTTGTTGTTAATTGATTAATATTGCCAAATTTTAATAATATTTTTCTTGACATTGAAGATCTAAAGAGTTTTATTTAATAAGAAATTATTCCAACTGTTGACCACTGGACCTTTTAGGGTAACTAGTTGTTGTAATCGTATCTTTATTCATATCTCTTACCCCCTTAGGCGCAGCGATAAACTAAATGCTGTGCAGAAATTTATTGTCTTCCAATAAACAACACAAAGTTAAAAATTAGAGGATGAGATTATTCCGCTGAAGTTTTTTGAACCAGAATTAACTCAATCCACTTAAAGATAGAACAATCTCTCTAAAAATATTAGAGAATATTTATCAACCAACTAAAAGGAGTGTTGTTATGAAAACAACAAAAATTTTCTTTGCTATAATAGCTTTTATGGGCCTTGTATTTCTCGGTTGTTCAGAAAAATCCCAACTGCCAAATGAGCCAGTAAGTTCACTGGAAAAAGTAACAACAACCGACTATAACGCCAATATTACAATCCTTGGCCTTGTTGATCCCGGTACAGAAAAAATTGTAGGACAAAACCTTATTGTAAAAGATAGGGTTGCGCTAACCAGGTTCGAAGCCGACAATTCTTTAGTAAAAGGAAACTTATTGATAACCATAAATTTCAGATTTAACCTCAATACGGGGGAAGGACCTACGCACGGTAAATGGTCAATGGTACCGGACGATTATCCTGATGGCTTGTGGGAAGGCAGCTTTACCGGTTTTAGAACTAAGACAGGCGAATCAGAATGGACAGAAAACGTTTCCATCGTTGGCAAAGGAGAAGGTGATGTTATAGATGGGATGAAAAATTTTGCTGACGGATTAATATATTCCGATGATATATATGAGCGAACAGGATTTTTTGGCGAGGGAAGCGGAATTATAAAATCAAAATAATGATAGTCTTTAGCTAATCTGTTGCGGCAAATCGGTATAAAGATTTTGCTGAACTGATGTTTTTCAGAATACTAATTAACCTCGTGTTATTTCGGGGCTATTTTTTGTTTGAATGTAAATTACTATCAGCTAAATTTACATCAGTAATTAATCCAATCTAGTAGATGAAAAATAAAATTGAATTAACAGCAGAAATAAAGTATAAGCTGCTTCGTAATATATCTAATAAAATTCGGGGCACGCTGGATCTTGATAAAATACTTAATCTGCTTTTAGATATGCTGGCAAATGTAATTGATTATGATGCAGCAGGAATTTTTATTCTTAGCGAAGATATTAATCATCCGGGCTATCATCAAACCAGACAAAAAATTGCAAGTATGGTTCAGCGTGGATTTGGAAACTTACCATTAGAATCTGATGGTATGCTTATGGAAGGTAAAGGAATAGTTGGGCAGACAATCAAAATGGGAAAAAGTATTATTCTTAATGATGTAACAAAAGATGAACGTTACATACCCGGAAGAAAAGAAACCAGATCTGAAATAACTTCTCCCATTTTACGTGATGGAAAAACCATCGGTGCACTTAATGTTGAAAGTGATAAACTTGCGGCCTTTGATCCTGCTGATATTGAAGTCTTAAACTTTTTTGCTGAAGCTTCTGCAATATCTATTGAAAAAGCTTTACTTCATTATCAGATAATTGAAAAGAAAAAAATAGAAGAACAGCTCCAACTAGCTAAAGATGTGCAGCTAAGTTTGCTACCGAATTCTGAACCCGAAATTGAGGGTTATCATTTTGCGAGTGTTTGTATTCCGGCTTATGAAATTGGAGGGGATTACTTTGATTATATAGTTCTAGATGAAAATAGATTGGCAATTGTAATCGCTGATGTTTCGGGCGATGGTGTTCCGGCTGCTTTAATTATGGCAGCGTTTCGTGCACTGCTTCGTTACAATGCAAAACTTTTTTCCGAGCCACGTGAAATAATGAAACTTATGAATGAGCAAGTTTCTGAGTTTATGCGTAAGCGGGATTTTATTTCAGTTTTTTATGGCATACTAAATCACAGAACTCATACTTTTACTTATTGCAATTGCGGTCATAATCCTGCACTACTGTGGGATAATGATACAACAACTTTATTAGAAGGCGGCGGTCCATCTTTAAATCTTTTAAAAGATGCTGAGTTCAAAAGTTCTGAGATTACTTTAAATAAAAATGATCAGATACTTTTATACACAGATGGAGTTGTTGAGGTTTTTAGTAAAGATAAAAATCAATTCGGATTAGATAGATTGATTGAAATCTTTGAAATAAATACTACTCAATCACCTCAAAAAATGGTTGACGAGATAATATCCGCTACAAAATATTTCAGTACTTCCGATATTTACAATGATGATTTTACACTTCTTTTGTTAAAAAGAAATTATTAATTATTGTTGATTTTTATCAATCTATCTCAAATTCTTATCCCAATCATAAAAAATTTTGTTAAGTTTAATAAGTAAATCAAAAGAATATTTGGAGAAATATAATGCATTCAAAAATTATCCCAGCAGTTAGAACAAATAACATTACATATGCAGTTAGAGATATTGTTATACTTGCAAATCAAGTTGCTAAAACTGGAAAAGAAATGTTATACTTAAATATCGGCGACCCAAATCTTTATGATTTTGTTCCACCAAAACATCTAGTTGATGCAACATATCAGGCGATGTTAAAAAATCTTAATGGGTACGCACCTTCATCAGGAATTAAAGATGCTGTTGATGCAATTGAAAGAGAAGCAGAAAGAAAAGGGATTACAAATGTTCATGATATTTTTGTAACCACTGGCGCAAGTGAAGCTATTGATATCTGTTTAACTGCTCTCGTAAACGACGGTGAAAATGTACTTACACCAACTCCAGGATATCCGCTTTACACAGCAATCTCAAGCAAACTTCAGATGATGGAAAATCCATATTATCTGGATGAATCAAACGGCTGGTTACCAGATATTGAAGACATAAAATCAAAAATAAATGATAAGACTAAAGCTATTGTGCTTATCAATCCAAATAATCCAACAGGTTCTCTTTACACAAAAGAAAATTTACAGCAAATTGTTGATGTAGCACTTGAGCATAATCTTATAATCTTTGCTGATGAAATTTATGACAAACTTTTGTTCGATGGAAAAAAACATATTTCAATTGCATCATTAAATAAAGATGTTTCCTGTATTACATTTGGCGGGTTATCTAAAAATTATATGGTCCCAGGTTTTAGAATCGGATGGGGCATTGTAAGTGGAAGAAAAGAAGTTCTTGCTGACTACATTGAAGCAATAAATAAAATATTGCGCGCAAGATTATCTGCAAATCATCCTGAGCAATATGGAATAAAACCTTCGCTTGAAGGAAATCAGGAACACCTTGTTGAAGCAATGGCAAAGCTTACCAAACGAAGAGATTTAACTGTTGAAATGTTAAATGCAATTCCGGGAATTTCTTGCGTAAAACCTGAAGGTGCATTTTATGCATTCCCAAAATTAGAAATGAAACAACCGGATGCGCATTTTGTCTCAGAGTTGATTAAAGAAACAGGAGTTGTAGTAGTGCCTGGCAGTGGATTTGGACAGGTTCCGGGTACTAAACATTTTAGAGTTGTGTTTTTACCAAATGAACAAATTCTTGAAAAAGCATATAAAGCAATCGGCGATTTCTTTGTCAAGTATCAAGAAAAGTATCCTGATTTGGTTGAAGTTTAATTTTAGGTTTTCGTTTTAGTCATTTCGAACGAAGAGAGAAATCTAATTTGTAAATTATCTAAGATTTCTCACCGACAAAAGTCGGGTTCGAAATGACTATTATATTTAACAATTCCTCTTTTTCCTTTCTTGATTGACTTAACCTCTTTATCTATATTTGAACCTCATTTAATTCATTATTAATAGATAGAAATTGTGGATAATTGTAAAGTAACGACGCTTTCAAATGGTGTAAAAGTTGTATCGGAATTCATTCCTTATTTAAAATCTTTTTCGCTTGGATTTTGGTTTAATATCGGGGCTCGCGATGAAAATTTACGCAATAATGGAATTTCACATTTCATCGAGCATATGCTTTTTAAGGGAACAAAAACTCGTACCGCAAAACAAATTTCTGATGAGATTGAATCTTATGGTGGTTACTTAAACGCTTTCACCTCCAAAGAACAAACTTGTTATTACGGCAGAGGATTATCTGAAAATTTCAAGAAAACTTTTGCTGTACTTTCTGATATGGTTCAAAATCCTGTTTTTAAAAATTTTCATATCAAAAAAGAAGCAGGTGTTGTAATTGATGAGTTAAAAGATATTGATGACAATCCAGAAGAATTAATATTTGATAAGTTTGAAGAATCAATTTTTAATGGACACAGCCTTAGTTATCCGATAATCGGGACGGAAAAAAATATTCTTTCCTACAACTCAAATATTCTGCATCAATTTCATAAAGCAAATTATAGATTAGACAATTTAATGATTGCAGTTTCAGGTGCAATCGAACACGATGAAGCTGTTAAGCTTGCTGAAAAATATTTTAAAGGGAAGCGAACAACATCTAACCAAAAAAGAAAAAACTTTGTTAAGCCCACAACAAGTGAAGTAATAATTGATAAAGAAATTCAACAGGTTCACACCATAATTGGAAGAACAACTTATGGATTTAATGATTCGCGTAGACATAAATTAAAAGTTCTTTCTACCTTACTTGGTGATGGAAGTTCATCAAGACTTTTTCAAGCTGTTAGAGAAAAACTTGGAATGACTTATCAAATAAATACTTTTTTAAATTCTTATTTAGATGTTTCGGGCTTTGGGGTTTATTTCTCAACAAATGAAAAACAAGCAGACAAGGTAAACGAAATTGTTCATCGTGAGTTTAAAAAGTTGAGAAACATTGAAGTAAAACCAAAAGAATTAAAAAGAGTTAAAGAGTACATCAAAGGCAACACGCTTATGAGCCTTGAAAGTACGACTAATAGAATGATAAGATTAGCAAATTCAATTTTGCATTACGGTAAAATTATTCCGATTGAAGAAATACTTGTTAAAATAGATTCGGTTAATGCTGAGGATTTATTAAAACTTTCTAAAGAAGTTTTGGATGAAAATACTTTAAGTAGAATTGTTATTTGTTCAAAAGATAATTTAATTAAAAAAGCAGCTTAAAAATTCAGAGTAGATTATGTCCAAATTTAATATTGATGGAAAAGAAATAGAGTTCAAACCAGGTCAAACCATCATTGAAGCAGCAAGAGATAATGGAATTGAAATACCCCATTTCTGCTGGCATCCTGAATTATCTGTTTCAGGTAATTGCAGAATGTGTTTGGTTGAAGTTGAAAAAATGCCAAAGCTTGTAATTGCTTGTTCAACTGTAGCCGCAGAAGGAATGGTTGTGCATATGGAATCAGATAAAGCGATTTCTGCACGTAATGCCGTAATGGAATTTTTTCTTATCAATCATCCACTTGATTGCCCAATTTGTGATGAAGCAGGCGAGTGCAAACTTCAAGATTATTCATATCAGCACAGCACAGGCGAAAGTAGATTTGTAGAAACAAAAAATCATAAAGATAAACGTGTGGAGCTGGGTCCACATGTAATGTTTGATGGAGACAGATGTATTTCTTGCTCTCGCTGTATTCGATTTTGTGATGAGATTGCAAAAGATCCCGAGCTTACATTTGTTCAGCGCGGTGATAGAGTTACAATTACAACTTCTCCCGGTGAACAGCTTGATAATCCTTATTCGATTAATGTTGTTGATATTTGTCCGGTTGGTGCATTAACAAATCGTGATTTTAGATTTAAAGCTCGCGTTTGGGATATGGCACATACAAACTCTATTTGTAATGGATGTGCACGCGGTTGCAACATTGAAGTTTGGACAAGAAATAATGAAATTCTAAGATTAGTTCCAAAGTATAATGAAGAAGTAAACAGCTATTGGATGTGCGACCACGGAAGATTAAACACATTTAAATTTGTAAACTCAGATGATAGAGTTGACGGTCCGCATATTAGAGTTGAAGGTAGCTTGATCAAAGTTGGCTGGGATGAAGCTTTTGCAAAAGCAGCATCACAATTAAAATCTTTTAGTAAAGATGAAGTTGCTGTACTTGGCTCAGCTTTTGCAACTGTTGAAGATAATTTTGTTGCTGCTAAGTTTGCTAAATCTATTGTTGGAACGGGACATTTAGATTTTGTACGTCATATTAATCCATCTTTTGGTGATGATATTTTAAGGAATAAAGATGTTACTCCAAATACTAAAGGAGCAGAATTAGCTGGTGTTTCACCGTCTAAAAATGGTTTTAATTTTAATGGGATTGTTAAAGCAATCCGAGAAGGAAAAATAAAAGCACTTTATATTATAGAAGACGATATTTTAAATGATAGTCCCGAACTTGAAAACGTGTTAGCAAAATTAGATTTATTAATAATTAATGCAACAAACTTTAATAAAACTGCTGCACTTGCTGATATTGTTTTCCCGGCGGCGACTTACGCAGAGAAAAATGGAACATTTGTAAACTTTACCGGAAGAGCACAGCGAATTCGTCCCGCCGTTGCAACACTTGATGTTGATCGTGCGTTGGAAGGAATGTCGCTTAGTCGTTTAGATAAGTTTGGAACTAAGTTTGATCGTTGGGCACAAGGCAAACATTTTGATGCGAGATCAAGCTGGAAAATATTAGTTGGATTAGCTTCAGCAATGGGACAAAAATTAAAATATAATATAGCTGAAGAAGTGTTTATGGATGCTACAAATTCGATTGAATCATTTAAAGGTTCAAATTACGATGAACTCGGCGAACTCGGTGTGCAATTAAAATCAGTAGATTCAAAATCTGCTGTAAAAATTTAGGTTATAAGGAATATAATTTTAATGGATGCAATCTTAAATTTTTTGTGGTCAGTCATTAGCTTTTACAATTTTTTATTAATACGAATTGTAATTGTACTTGTGATGATGTTAATGACAGCAGCTTATCTTGTTTACTTTGAGAGAAAAATAAGTGCATGGGCACAAAACCGATTAGGACCAAATCGAGTTGGCTGGCATGGGGCCCTACAATCTTTTGCAGATGTATTTAAACTTTTATTTAAAGAAGATATTGTTCCCGATGTAGCAAATAAAAAAATCCACACACTTGCTCCGATGATTGCTTTGTTTGTTGCCTTTACAACTTATGCGGTTATTCCAATCGGACCAGGAATAACAATTGCGGGTTATCAAATTCCAATGGTTATAGCAGATGTAAATATCGGAATACTCTATATATTAGCTTTAACATCTATTGGAGTTTATGCAATAACTTTTGCTGGGTGGTCATCCGGCAGCAAATATTCACTTCTCGGCGGCGTGCGTTCATCCGCACAAATGATTTCATATGAAATCTCAATGGGATTTTCAGTTGGTGGAGTAATTCTTTTAGCAGAATCTTTAAGACCGATGGCAATTGTTGAATCACAAGGAGGCTATATTCTAGGCTTTATTCCATTGTGGAACGCAATAATTCAGCCAATTGGATTTATTACTTTTCTTGTTTCAGCATTTGCAGAAACAAATAGATTACCATTTGATTTACCTGAAGCTGAGCCGGAGCTTGTTGGCGGCTATCACACTGAATATAGCAGTATGAAATTTGCAGCTTTCTTTTTAGCTGAATATGCAAATATGCTTGTTGCTAGCACTTTAATCGTAACTTTGTATTTAGGTGGATGGCAATTCCCTTACATTGAAACCTTAGGATTGCCCTCAGGTTTAGTCCTTGCTTTACAAGTTTCTGGATTTTTTGTAAAAGTCGGGGCGCTATTATTTTTCTTCATCTGGGTAAGATGGAGTATTCCAAGATTTAGATACGATCAACTTATGAATTTAGGTTGGAAGGTAATGTTCCCGCTCTCATTATTTAATATACTTTGGGTTGCTATTTTAATAATGATCTTTAAATTATAATTTAATATTGTTTGTCTGTGAATAAAGAAAATATTAATAGGAGTTTTGATGTCAGGTAATAAAATACCCGAAAAGAAAAGAATTAAGGATTTAACTTTTATGGAAAAGATTTACATTCCTGAAATTGTAAAAGGAATGTCGCTTACTCTAAGAACTATGTTCAAACCAAAGTTTACAATGGAATATCCGGAAGAAAAATTTATTCCACCACAGTCCTATCGAGGCAGACCTGTACTCGTACAAGAAAAAAATGGGGATGAAAGATGTGTTGCTTGCGGATTGTGTTCAAGAGTTTGCCCAGCTCTTGCAATAGAAGTTCAGGCTGCTGAAACTGAAAAAGAAAAGGAAAGATATCCCGAACGATTTGAAATTAATATGTTGCGCTGCATCTTCTGTGGATTTTGTGAAGAAGTTTGTCCCGAAGAAGCAATTGTTATGAGTAAAGATTATGAGTTAGCTTTTTCAAACAGACAAGATGCGATATATGGAAAAGATAAATTATTAATTCCTGTTGATCAATTGCAGGATAGAATCGATTTCTTAAGAAATTATAAGTAAGGGTTATTTAATACAATATTTATTTTATATATAAGAGTAGTTAAAACTTGGGGTAAAATTTGCTTGCCTCATTTTTCAAAATAAAATCCAAAAATATTCTGGATTAATTTATGTTATCCAAAACACTAACTAGCGCAACTTACGGAATAGATGCTTATTTAGTTGAAGTTGAAACACATGTAGAAAAGCAAATTCCCGGTTTTATAATAGTTGGCTTACCCGATAATGCTGTGAGAGAAAGTCGCGAAAGAGTTATTGCGGCAATCAAAAATTCCGATATAAAATTTCCTCTTAAAAAATTTACAATCAATCTCGCCCCTGCCGATATCAAAAAAGAAGGTAGTTCATTTGATCTTGCAATCGCAATAGGAATCCTTGCTGCTGAAGAATTAGTATCTGATAAATTTTTAAGTGATTCAGTATTTCTTGGTGAGTTATCATTAGATGGAACGTTGCGTCATATCAAAGGCACACTTCCTATTGCGGTTGAATCAAAGAAAAAGGGAATCAAAAGAATTATCCTACCCAAAGAATCTGCAAATGAAGCTTCTATTGTTGATGGAATTGATGTTTATGGATTTGAGAGTTTAACAGAAGTAATCGCTTTTTTGAATGAGGAATCATCACCAGAAAAAACAGTAACAGATAAAAACGATTTATTTTCATCAATCAATTCTTATTTTCACGATTTTTCTGATGTTAAAGGACAGGAAAATGTTAAGCGTGCTTTAGAAGTTGCCGCAGCAGGTGCTCATAACATTTTAATGATCGGACCTCCGGGTTCCGGTAAAACAATGCTTGCAAAAAGATTACCATCCATTCTTCCACCACTTACATTTGATGAAGCATTGGAGACTACAAAGATTCATTCCATTGCGGGAATATTACCTAAACATAAAGCAATTATTACAGAGCGTCCATTTCGCAGCCCACACCACACAGTTAGTGATGCTGCATTAGTTGGCGGGGGATCATTTCCAAAACCTGGAGAAGTATCTTTTGCGCATTTTGGAGTTTTATTTTTGGATGAACTCCCTGAGTTCAAAAAAAATGTGCTGGAAGTTTTAAGACAGCCTTTAGAAGATGCAAGAGTAACCGTTAGTCGTTCAAAACTATCGTTGGAGTTTCCTGCTAACTTTATGTTAGCCGCTGCAATGAACCCTTGTCCTTGCGGATTTTATACAGATCCAAATAAAGAGTGCACATGCGCACCTCCGCAGATTCAAAGATACATGGCAAAAATTTCGGGACCTTTGCTAGATAGAATTGATATACATATTGAGGTCCCAGCCGTTAAGTATAAAGAGTTATCATCCAAATCTGTTGGAGAAAAATCTGAGAATATTAGAACTCGTGTTATCGCTGCACGTGATGTACAGTTGCAAAGATTTAAAGATCACAAAAATATTTTTAACAATGGAGATATGGGCTCCAAAGAAGTTAGAACTTTTTGTAAACTTGATGAGCAGGGGGAAGAGTTATTGAAAATGGCAATGACAAAATTAGGACTTTCTGCAAGGGCTTATGATAGAATTTTAAAAGTTAGTAGAACAATTGCGGATCTTGAATCTTCAGAAAATATTTTACCACAGCACATCAGCGAAGCAATCCAATATCGCAGTCTTGATAGAGAACTTTGGAAACATTAAATAAATGAAATTCACTTAAAGAGAAAGCCTCTTTTTTAACAGAAAGAGCAGAATAAATTACGATCTAATAGTATTTTTATCCGCCGCATTTGGCCCCTTTTTTGACAAATTCTTACTTTATAGTATAAATATTTACCTTTTTATGGGTATAAAAATTGCTAATTATCAACTATTATCAAAAAAGGAAATTGCTATGAAAGGATTATTGTTCATTTCGCTAATAATTTTGTCGATTTTTTTAATGACGAATTTAAAGTCAGAACCTGGTTTCAATGGAACAACTGCTGGATGTGGTGGCTCAGGATGTCACACCTCTCAGACCGGAATTGTAACAGCAACTGTTCTAAGCAATAACCAAGTACAAATTTCAGTAAGTGGTACAACAAGTAAGGTTGGTGGGGAACTTGTTAATTCATCTGGTACAGTGGTGGCTGTTAATAATTCAACTTCAAGCAATCCGTTTATTTTGACTGCTCCTTCAGCAGGAACTTATACTGTTAACGCAGGATATAAAAACCCATCTAGAAATTGGGGTTCAACATCCGCAGTTATTACTGTAACGGGTGTTGATGAGGAATTAATAGGATTAAAACCAGAAGCCTTCACATTATATTCGAATTACCCAAACCCATTTAACCCAAGCACAAAAATAAGATATGCAATTCCACAATCAGCGTTTACAACTTTAAAAGTTTATTCAATTCTTGGGCAGGAAGTTGCTACTTTAATTAATGAAGAAAAAACTCCGGGAGTTTATGAAGTTAATTTTGATGGATTAAATCTTGCAAGTGGAACTTATATTTATAAGTTACAGGCTGGTGATTTTGTAGAAACGAAGAAAATGGTGTTACTAAAATAAAATTCAATTCTAAATGCTAAATTTTAAATTCAGGCGATTCTTAGAGTCGCCTTTTTTATGAAATAACTTCTGGCTAAAAATAAATTGCAATAAAAATTCTATTGAATGTAATTACATTCTTGTTATAATTGAAACACAGTTTTTGAATTTAACGAGGAATGTTCAGTATGAAGTTATTTCAATTTATCATTTTAATTCTATCAACATTAATACTTATGGATCAATCATTACTTGCACAGAATATCGATTGGGCGGATCTAAATAGATACAAGCAAGACAATTTAAGAATCAGATTACCCGACGTGGATGAAAACCGAGTTGTGTTTATGGGTAACTCAATCACTGAAGGTTGGAAAGAACTTAATTCCTATTTCTTTAATAGTAATGGGTACATCAATAGAGGAATAAGCGGGCAGACTACTCCACAAATGTTAGTTAGATTTAGACCAGATGTTGTAAATCTTAAACCAAAAGTTGTTGTAATTTTAGCTGGTACTAACGACATTGCCGGCAATACAGGCCCATCTACCTTAGGAATGATTGAAGATAATATTGAATCTATGGTTGAGATTGCACAAGTAAACAATATAAAAGTTATTCTTTGTTCAGTGCTTCCAGTATTTGATTATCCCTGGAAACCAGGGCTAAATCCAGCACAAAAAATAATTAATCTGAATAAGTGGATAAAAGAGTATGCTAATAAAAACAATATTTGTTACGTGGATTATTTTACTCCAATGGCTGATGAACAGAATGGATTTAAAAAAGAATACTCTGAGGATGGTGTTCATCCCAACTTAGCGGGTTACAATTTAATGCAGCCTCTTGTAGAAAAAGCTATACAAGAAGCATTGAAATAATCAGCAATCTATAAACACAGTATCTACTTTAGTATAACTACAATTGAGTAATTGTATTCATTCAATTAAGATTTTCGAATAAAATCTTCTGTCCTAATCACAATTTACTTTAGGAACAGCATCTTTTTTGATTCTTCGAACGTATCAGTTTTTAATCTGTAAAAATAAACTCCGCTTGGTAAGTTAGAAGCGTCCCAAGTCAATATATAAGTACCTGCGGTTTTATACTCATCAACCAAAGTTGCAACTGAATTACCAAGTACATCATAAACTTTAAGTGACACAAATTGACTATTTGGTAGTGCATATTGAATATTTGTAATTGGGTTAAATGGGTTAGGATAATTCTGCGAGAGAATATATTGTGCAGGTATGATGTTATGTTCATCATTTATACTTACTAGACCGTCAACTTTTTTAACCGCTCTTAAATCATCAAAATAAATTGCACCTGAGATTGAACTTTCAGTTGTTTTAGTTAATTGATAACTATCAATTCTAAAATATTGACCTGTTAGATTTCCATCGCCAATCCAAATGCCTACACTATTAGGATCATTTAATTTCCATTCAACCAATTTCCATCCGTACCAATCTATTGTTACCCATTTTGATACTTCGTGATCACCCCAAGCTGTACCGGTATATTCATCAATACAAAATCTAAAACGTGTGTTACTTCCATCACCATAAATATAACTTTGTAAAACGTAACTTGTATCAAAGTAAACAGCCTGTGGTGTGCCGCCATTTAAATATTCACGAATTAAAAAGTCACTTGCATTTTCATCCCATAAATATGTAAGCTTTGCAGATTTTTTTGGTGATGTAGCAGGTAGATATACTAAACTGGTAAATTCAAAATGAGTTCCGGAAGCTAAAATTCCTTTTGTTGATCCGCTGTAATCCGGCTGCTTCCAATCGCCCGGAGCTGTAAAATTATCTATCATTTTAATTTCACTATATGATAACCCGGAGGTTGTAAAATTAATTTGTGATTGTGTTCCACTAATATTTCCTAAAGTATCAGCAATATCTCCACTAAATGTTAGGTTAAAATTTGTACTGCGACTAAATAAATTAAGCGGCTGAATGCAAATTATACTTTTACCATCTTCAGCATTAGTATGTTGAAAACTAAAATTAACAGGTGAACTTTGATTCATTAGCATTATATCTGCAGCAGAAAGTGTTTGTGCATCAACCTCTTCATCAAATGCAAGGGTTAAAATTGATCCAATATCAATACTTGTATCGCTGTCTGAAGGGTAGTTGTATATTATTTGTGGACCAATTATGTCTTCCTCATTGGTTTGATAATTAAGAACAAAAGGATCACCTTCTATCCCATTCGAATCACCATCAAGTTTTCTTCCATTAATATCATTTACTGTAGAATCAATTAATAAAGTATATGCTGTCTGAAACTGATGTCCTTCAGTTACAATTGAGAGAGTTTTATTGTTTTCATTCCAGATTAAGTTGTTTATTTGAACCGCTGGAGTAATTGTTATCGCATTTGAAAAGGAATTTACATCCATAGTTTTTGAAAATTTAATAACAATATTATCTGAAATATTTAACACTCCATTTTGAAATGGAATTGTTGATACGACAGTTGGTGCAAACGAAGGAACTGGTTCCGTTACCACGATGTTTGAAATTTCAGATTCATTCCAAAACCTATTTAACGTGGTTGCAAAGTAAGTGTATGTTCCATTAAAATTTTGTAACCCAGTGTATGTATCTATAAAGTTGTAATTAGAATTTCCAAAATGGACATCAACAATCACATCGTCATTTACATCTAGAATGTTATCTTCTGATCTGTATATGGCAAACCATTGATTATGAATAATAGATGGATCGGGAGTTACTAAAATATCATATTGAAGAGAATCAATTTGATTCAATGTTATAAATTGTGCAGCAGGTTGTGATATAAAATTTATATCTCTTACTTTTACTTTTTTATTAAAAAAGGTAGAACCGGCTTCATCCCAATAATCATAACTAGCCCAAGTTCCGTAACTAAAAAACTGAAATCCATCAACCCATTGTTTATCTCGCATTCTATTGACAATTCCTGGATGATTCGACCAAACATTATTTTCATCTAACCTATAAGACCCCGGGCCACAAGTATAGAGCCTGCTTGCTTGTATGCCTTGCTGAATATTTGGTTCCCAGTCTGAAGATATAGCAATAAATAGATCATTACCTGTTAGCCAATGGTAATGCATAGGTGTTAACTGGTCAATGTATCCCTCGTTAAACCATAAAGCAGCATCTTGATATACAACATAATAACCGTTCCAGCCGTTAACACCACCTGATTTATAGTTACCTAATGCTGCGGGTGATAAACGAACCCAAGGCTTTACGGTTTGTATCGAATCGTGTAAAGTTTTTACAAATTCTGTGACCGACCATCTCCACCAATCTTCCCAGGTGCTAAAACCAGAAGGCACACCGGCACTGAAAGGATGCTCAACATCATATAAAAAACGATTGGTGCTCTGCGTGGAAGTCAATTTATTTATTGTTTTATCCGAAAATGATCCATCAAGCTTGATTTCCTGTTCAAGTTGTGATGGAGCATCAGTCATATCATCTGTATTGTATTCATTCCATCTAACATAATCCAGATGCAAACCATCGATATCATAATTTCTTACAATTTCCATTGCAACATTAATTGTATAATCTCTAACAGCTTGCAATCCCGGTGATGCTGCCATATATGATGTCATCGGGTTTCCGTTTTGATCTCTGCAAATCCACTCAGGGTGCTCAACCGGAATTGTTCCAGCATGAGTTGATGAGACGCTAAATGAGTTAAACCATGCATGTAATTCAAGACCTCTTTTGTGTGCTTCTTCAATTGCGTATTGCAATGGATCGAAACCGGGATATGTATATCCTGCGTAATACCCCCACGGTTCGTAAGATGATTGATAATATGCTGTTCCGCTTTGTCGTATTTGAAAAAGTACGGAAGTCATATTTGCTTTTTTATGATTATCTAATATCTCTCTTATACGAGCTTTGTTAACTTCAACAGAACTTCCCGAGGAAATGTATTCCCAGGTGATTACCCAAGTTGCTCTAAATTCTCTATTGTCTTGTTGAGCATTTAGAAAATAAGGGAAAATTAAAAAAAGGATCGCAAAAAATTTTAGGTGTAGTCTTTTGTTCATACGAATTCAGTTAGAATATTAATAATTATTTGTTACTTGCAATCAAATTATTAAAAAATGTCTGATCTTTAAAGGAATAAGTACAGATGATTAGATTTAATTTCATATTTAGATGTTTGCGGATTTTTTGTTCTAAAACACACTAATGATAAACACTAAGATTTACCAATAAAAAGTGCTATAAAAGGGTTTGCTTTTTCTTAAGACTTACCCCAATTATTCTTAAATTGCATATCAAAACATCTATATTTAATTTTTCAATAGTAATTACTAAAGGAGAAATTTACGTTCAATGTTAAATCTGATAAAAAAAATATTTGGTGATAAACACGAAAAAGACCTTAAAGTAATTTGGCCAATAGTTGATGAAATTAATGGTCATTATGAAACTATTAAGAATCTGACAAACGATGAATTAAAAAATAAAACACTAGAATTCAAAGAAAAGATACAATCTCATACCGAAGAAACAAGGAAGCAAATCACTGAACTCAAAACCCGTTTACAGTCTGATGAAGAATTTGATCGCAACGCTTCTTATGATGAACTTGATGTGCTTGAAGATAAATTAAATGATGAATATGAGGAAATTCTGGACGAGCTTTTACCGGAAGCGTATGCCGTTGTAAAAGCAACTTGCCAAAAATTGGTTGGTACAAGCTGGACCGTTGCGGGTAATAAACTTAATTGGGATATGGTTCCTTATGATGTTCAGTTGATTGGCGGAATCGTTCTTCATCAGGGTAAGATTGCTGAAATGGGTACAGGTGAAGGAAAAACTCTTGTTGCAACTTTGCCAATGTATCTTAATTCTTTAACGGGCAGAGGTGTTCATCTTGTAACTGTTAACGATTACCTTGCGAAACGTGATAGTGAATGGATGGGTGAAATTTTTAGATTTCATGGTTTAACAGTCGGTGTAATACTAAATACGATGGATTCAGCACAACGCCAACAGCAATATGCTTGCGATATCACATACGGAACAAACAACGAATTCGGTTTTGATTATTTGCGCGATAATATGTCTGTTGAGCTATCTCAGCAAGTACAGCGTAAACATAATTTTGCAATTGTTGATGAAGTAGATTCCGTTTTGATTGATGAAGCAAGAACGCCGCTTATTATTTCAGGACCGGTAGATAGGGATGATCATCAATTTAATGATATGAAACCGAAAGTTGAAAAATTATATAGACTTCAAAAGAATTTAGTTGCCTCTCTTGTGCAACAAGCGGAAGAACTTTTGAATGGTGAAAAAAATGAAACCGAAGCAGGGGTTTTATTATTCCGTGCACAGCGCGGTTTACCAAAGAGTAATAAACTTGCTAAAGTTTTTTCAGAGCCATCTGCTAAAAGATTAGTACAAAGTACCGAGATGGAATACCTTAGAGAAAAAGGTAAAAACATGCACATCATTGATGAAGAGCTTTATTTTGTCATCGATGAAAAAAGTAACCAGATTGATCTTACTGAAAAGGGAAGAGAAGAACTTGCAAAGGGTAGCGGTTTTGAAAAGGAATACTTTGTCTTGCCTGATCTTGGGTTTGAAATAAGTAAGTTTGAAAATGATGATAAAATGTCACTTGAAGAAAAAGTAAAAAGAAAAGATGTGCTTTATAAAAAGTATTCTGAGGCAAGCGATAGAATTCACACTCTCAATCAATTGTTAAAAGCTTATACTCTATTTGAAAAAGATGATGAATATGTTGTAACTGATGAAGGAAAGATTGCAATCGTTGATGAATTTACCGGTCGTGTTTTACCCGGCAGACGGTATAGTGATGGTTTACATCAGGCAATTGAGGCTAAAGAAAATGTAAAAGTAGAAAGAGATTCTCAAACTCTAGCAACAATTACTCTTCAGAATTATTTTAGAATGTACAACAAGCTTGCCGGTATGACCGGAACCGCTGAAACTGAAGAAGGGGAGTTTTTTGAAATCTATAAATTAGAAGTTGTGGTTATCCCAACTAACAGGCCTATTGCAAGAGATGACCAGGATGATGCAGTTTATAAAACCAAGCGCGAAAAGTACAACGCGATAATTGAGCAAATTGAAACTCTAAAAAAAGAAGGTCGACCTGTTCTTGTTGGTACAACTTCCGTCGAAGTTTCGGAAACATTAAGCAGAATGCTTAAACGTAAAGGTGTTCAACACAATGTTCTTAATGCAAAGCAGCATCAGCGTGAAGCAGAGGTTGTTCAGCACGCGGGCGAATTAAGTGCTGTTACAATAGCTACAAATATGGCTGGTAGAGGTACAGATATTAAATTAGGCGCAGGTGTTGTTGATAAAGGCGGTCTTTATATCCTTGGAACTGAAAGACATGAATCAAGACGAATTGATAGACAGTTGAGAGGTCGAGCAGGAAGACAGGGAGATCCTGGAACTTCTAAGTTTTATCTTTCACTTGAAGATGATCTGATGAGATTATTTGGAAGTGATAGAATTTCTTCTGTGATGGAGCGAATTGGAATTAAAGAGGGCGAAGTAATTCAGCATCCTATGATTAGTAAATCTGTTGAACGTGCTCAGAAAAAAGTTGAAGAAAATAACTTTGCTATAAGAAAAAGATTATTGGAATACGATAACACTATGAACTCTCAGCGTGAAGTTATCTATTCCAGAAGAGAAAAAGCTTTGCAGGGCGATAGATTAAAGAGCGAACTTCTTGATCTCATGGACGAAATGGTTAGCGAAATTGTTGATAAAAATTTTGAAGATGTAAACGTTTCTGCTATTAAAGAACAGATTCTTCAAAGTTTACTTGTGGATATTAAACTTGATTCTGAAGAATTTGAAAATCTTGGAATTGAGGGTGTTAAAAATCGAGTTGTAGTTGCAGCACAGGATTTTTATAAACGAAAAGAAGAAATGCTTGGCTCCGAATTGATGGCGAGATTAGAAAGATATGCTGTACTTAGCGTGCTTGATCATAAATGGAAAGAGCATCTTCGTGAAATGGATGATCTAAAAGAGGGTATAGGATTAAGAGCATATGGACAAAAAGATCCCTTAATCGAATACAAAGGTGAAGCATTTAAATTATTTGTTGAACTTTTAACTCAAATAAGAAATGAATCAGTTTCTTTTGCATTTAAATTCTTTCCACAAGCGGCAGAAGAAGTTCAGAGAAGAAGAACTGCGCCGATCAGGATGATGGAGAGTAAACAAAGTACAGAAAACATTGGATTATCAAATCGACCGCCACAAACTAATGCTGAAGGTAAAGTTCAGACGATCAGAGTTGAAGAAAAAATCGGGCGCAATGATCCTTGCCCTTGTGGAAGCGGTAAAAAATATAAACAATGTCATGGCAAATCATAACGGAGCCAGCTATGAAAAAAATTGAAGCAATTATTCGTCCCTTTAAACTTGATGAAGTTAAAGAAGCATTAGTGGAAGAGGGCATAAAAGGGTTAACAATTTCTGAAGTTAGAGGATACGGAAGACAAAAAGGACATACCGAAACTTACCGAGGTAGTGAATACCAGATTGAATTTATTCCTAAAATAAAAATTGAAATTGTTGTAGATGACACTTTGCTTGATAAAGTTATCGATGCAATACTTCGAACGGCGAAAACAGGGCAGGTTGGGGATGGGAAAATATTTATTTCCGACGTTAAGGATGTAATAAGGATTAGAACCGAAGAATCCGGCAGCCAGGCTTTGTAGAAAAAAAATGCCTTTTTCTTTTTCCTAAGGTTTAATAGCTTAAACTATGATTTTTAGAGACAAAACCAGTAAACTTGCAGCTACAATATTTCTTCTGCTTTTTCTAAGTGGATGCTCAGTGTGGGATAATTTTACCACCTACTTTAATCTTTATTTTAACACGGCATCTCTTTTTGAAGAGGCAGAGAACGAAATCCTCTCACAAAAACGTGATCTTTTTTCAAACGAACCTTTGGTATTGCCTGGTAATGCAAGAACTACATTAGTTAAAGTTGTTGAAAAAAGTTCGAAACTTTTACAGTTTTATTCATCTTCTGCTTATGTTGATGAAGCATTGATGATGCTTGGCAAATCGTTCTATTATCAAGGTAATTATCAAAAATCTAAAAGAAAATTTGAAGAACTTCTAGCTACTGATGTTGATGATGATGAAACGATAACAGAAACTACACTTTGGATTGCAAAAAATTCTTTTGAGTTAAGAGATATTTCCCAAGCCCTTAAAATTATAGAAGAAATGCGCACTAAATCTATTGAAGAAGGTTATGATGATTTAGTAAAGGATTCATACATTCAAGAAATTAAATATAGACTTAGAGAAAAAGATTATTCAAGAGCTATATCGCTTGCAAATGAATTTGCTGAGGTTTATGACAATGATGTAATGCGGGCCCAAATATACTTTGAGTTAGGAAATCTATATACAACTATTGGTGAAAACGAGAATGCAATTTTAGCATATGAAAAGGTTTTTGATTACTCACCTGATTTTGATTTAGAGATTAGTGCAACAATTAAATATGCAGATGCTTTACGCGATGGCGGGCAAATACAAAAAGCACTAGAAGTATTTGAAGATATTCGAAATCAAGACAAATATCTTAACTCTTATAATGAGATTGACCTTGAGATAGGAAAAACATTAGTTCAACTCGGTGAATTTAATAGAGCAATGGATCAATTTAGAATGGTGGACACAACATATAAAAACACTCCATTTGCTTCCGCTTCAAATTTTGAAATGGGTGAACTATACAGAACAAAGTTTTTAAATTATGATAGTGCCGGATATTATTTTTCGAAGTCGGCAATTTCAAATCCACCAAAAGAGTATGTTGACCGAGCAAAAAGTAATAATCAACTGTTTACTAAATACACCAAGTTACGCAGTGAAATCAACAGCCTCGATAAGCAGCTTTATTATTCGCAAAACCTGGAAATATTTGCAAAGGATTCTTCCGAATATCTGGCAGACTCATTAAAGATTCTAGAAGATTTTCTTGCTCAAAAAGAAATTGAAGATCTTTGGAAAGGTAGTTCGGTTGATACCTCAGCATCCATAATTGATTCTTCTTTTATTAAAGATTCCATTTTTGTAAAAGATAGTGTTGCAAAAGTGGATAGTCTAGTACTAATTGGTGAAGTTTCATCTTTTGATACAACCGGGTTGATGAGCAGGCTGCTCGAATTTACAAATCAAAAAAGAATTGCTGCTACGAATGAGCAAAAGAATAAGGAAATATTAAATTTACGAAATCAAGGTCAATTAAGACTTGATACTCTCAAATTCAAGGGAAATCCTCCAAAACGATTATCAATACCGATAGATTCGGCAAAAACAATAATTGCAAAAAATAATCTGGAACTGGGAAATCTTTTTTTAACAGAGTTTTATGTGCCTGATTCAGCTTATAACCTATATAATAAAAACCTGGAAGAATATTTTAACACAAGATATTATCCAAATACATTGTACGCCATGGGCAGCTATTATTTGACTGTTAATAAAAAGCAAAGAGCAGATAGTTTATTCCAGATTATTTATGATAATTATAAGGATAAGAGTATCGTTAACGCTGCAGCTAACAAATTAGAGTTACCTTTAATTGATTTTAATTATGACCCTGCAAAAGATTCTTATGCCTCTGCAGAAGATCTAATGCTTGCCGGTGATTATGGAAAATCTGTAAATCAATTTTTTAATATTTATACTAAATATCCAAAATCAATTTTTGCTCCACAAGCATTATACGCTTCTGCATATATTTTGGAAAATGATTTGTATCTGCTTGATTCGGCGGCTACTGTTTATGATACTTTAATCGCAAAATATCCAACTACCGTATATATTAAAAAGATTTCACAAAAAGTTTCAACCTACAAACAAGAAAAGGCAAGAATACAAAAAGCATTGCAAGACAGTTTGAACGCTTTGATTAGTGTTAAGCCAGATTCAACTTTAATGGTATCCGATAGTACTGATCTTGAGAATGAATATCTGGTAAATGCAGTTTTTAATGAAACAGGAAAAATTGAGGAAGGGGATGATAATTTAGTTTTAGCTAACCAAAATGAATTACTAAAACCAACAAATCAAAATATTACGCAAACTAAAAAGAAATTAGAACCACTTTGGGATCCGCGTAAACACTTTAATTGATTTTTCTCCGATAATTTTGTGCTAATATGCGATATAGAGAACTTTTAGATTTGATTGAAGAAGGGGAGAATATTCAGTGTGAGTTTAAGAGAAAATTTTCAACTCACGATAAAATTGCAAGGGAGATGATAGCATTTGCAAATACAAAAGGGGGTTGTGTTTTGTTTGGGGTTGATGATGATAAAAAAATTGTGGGTGTTGAAAGCGAAAAAGAAACAACAGAACTTGTAAAAGATGCCGCTTTAAATTACTGCGAACCACCGCTTGATTATTCAATTGAATACAGAGAAATTGACAGCAAAGAAATTGTAATTGTTAATATTCCGGAATCCAATAATAAACCACATCGTATTCAGGATTATCAATCAGATCTTGATATTACAACAGCTGTAGTTCCCATTCGTGTTAATGATAAAAGTGTTCAAGCAAGCAAAGAAATGATTAGAATTTTGCGTGCTCAATCAAATCGAACTGCATTAAAAAAATATGTTCTTGGCCCAACTGAAAAAACTGTTTTTGAATATCTTTCTAAAGTTGAAAGGATTAACGTTAAAGAATTAAGTAAACTTGTAAACATTTCGGAAAGAAGAGCCTCACGAACATTAGTTAAAATGGTGCGCGCAAATTTACTTATGATTCACACTAAAGATAATGGGGAAGAGTTTTTTACTGCTGCGATGTAAATTCTATCTATTCTGATCAAAAATTTTTCTCAATTCAAAAATCGCAACCCCATAAGCTACTGCAACGTTTAAAGATTGTTTAATTCCGTATTGTGGAATTTCAATTGAGTAATCACATAAATCTAAAACTTCTTGGGAAACGCCGGTTATTTCATTTCCTACAACAATGCAAATTGGAAAATTATTTTTGGTTAGGCTATAATATGGTTTGCTATTTTCAGTTAATTCCAACGCGCAGATTTTTATTCCTTCAGATTTGATTTTTTTTACAGCTTCAACTGCGTTTTTTGTGTATTCCCATTTTACGCTTTGCGTAGATCCGAGCGCAGTTTTGAGTACATCTTTATTCCCTTTATTTTCTTCATCGATTGGCGGATGAGGAGTATAGCCGCAAAGAATAAGTTTCTCAATCATTGCTCCATCAGAAGTCCTGAATATCGAGCCAACATTATAAGAGCTTCTGATTGAATTTAATAAAACATAAACCGGAAGTTTTTTTACAGTATGAATTTTATCAAGTGAACTTCTGTTTGCAGAAATTTCATCGTGGGTAAGCTTACGCATCTAATGATTGTTTTTGTTCGAACTTATAGGCTAACTGACCGCAAGCTGCGGCAATATCATCACCTTGAGTATATCTTACCATAACTATTATGTCATTATTTCTAAGCGTATTTACGAAATCATCCACACGAAACTTTTGAGATGGCTCTAATTCATTGGCTAGTCCGGTGGGGTTCATGTGCGCAATTGAATTGAATGGAATAACATTAATTTTACTTGGAATTGATTTGCACAATCTTGTAAGTGCTTTAAGATCATCATCTCTATCATTAATATCTTTTAACATAACATATTCAAATGTTATGCTGGTATCAGTCTGTTTTGCATAATATCTAACTGCCTCAAGATTTTCAGCCAGAGAATATTTTTTATTGATTGGCATTATTTTATTTCGGGTTTCCTCGAACATTGAATGAAGTGAAAATGCTAATTTTACTTTTAATCCGCTATCGGCTAGTTCAATAATTTTTGGTGCAATACCGGCAGTTGAAACAGTAATTCGTCTTAAACTAATATCTTTAGTTTTTCCTTCGGCAAATATTTGAAGGGTTTTGAGAGTATTTGCATAATTTAAAAGAGGTTCGCCCATACCCATATAAACGATATTAGAAATTTTATTTTTGCCATAATCGGCAGAAGCCATAAGAAATTGATCGATTATTTCGCCCGATGAAAGATTTCTTTTATAACCCATCAAACCGGTAGCACAAAATTGACAATCAAGCGGGCACCCAACTTGGGTAGAAATACATAGCGTTATTCTTTTAGGTTCTGGAATGATTACGGATTCAATAATAAGATCATCGTGGGTTTTAAATAAATATTTTCTTGTACCGCTTTTTTGAGATTGAGTTGCAGAAACTAATGTAAGAGTATTTAGCTCGCAGTAAAGGTTAAGTTTTTTTCTAAGATAGTTTGGGATAGTGGACATCTCATCAAAACTTGCAGCCATGTGCCCATAAATCCATTCAAATACTTGATCACCTCTAAATCTCTTTTCATCCGCGACAGTAAAGAAGTCTTTTAATTCTTTAAGGGTTAAACCCTTAAGCATGGTTTTGCTAACCGAATCCTCAGTTGTACTTTGTTCAATCATTTTTGCACACTAGAAATAAGATTTGTCAAAAAAAAAATTTAATCAGCGTATTAACAATCATCTCCCGATTGATACATAAGGATTATTGCTTTATTTTTGATATAAAATAAACCCTCAAATCCACAGGGTTAAAATTAACAGGTTTTTATCAAAATTAAAAAAGGATTAATGATGAATTTCGATTTAAACGAAGATCATTTAATGATACAAGAATCCGCAAGAGATTTTGCGGTAAATGAAATTGCTCCTTCTGCTGTAAAACGGGATATCGCTGCAGAGTTTCCTTATGATATTGTAAAGAAGATGGGAGAACTTGGATTTATGGGAATGATGGTTTCGCCTGATTACGGTGGTGCCGGATTAGATACATTAAGTTATGTTTTAGCTATGATTGAAATTTCAAAAGTGGATGCTAGTCTTGGTGTAATAATGTCGGTTAACAACTCATTAGTGTGTTATGGATTAGAAAAATATGGATCGGATTTTATTAAACAAAAATATCTGGTTCCACTTGCAAAAGGTGAAAAACTTGGTGCATTTGCTCTATCAGAACCAGAAGCCGGTAGTGATGCAACAAAGCAAAGAACTATGGCAGATAAAGACGGAGGTCATTTTTCTTTAAATGGAATTAAGAATTGGATAACAAATGGAACAACTGCCGACTATTATTTAGTTATGGCAACAACAAACAAAGAACTTGCACACAAGGGAATATCAACCTTTCTTGTTGAAAAAGGAGCTCCAGGTTTTGAGCATGGTGTTAAAGAAGATAAACTTGGAATCAGAAGCTCTGATACTTGTTCACTTACTTTCCAGAATTGCAGAGTTCCAAAAGAAAATATTGTGTGGGAAGAGGGCAAAGGATTTAACTTTGCAATGAATACACTTAACGGTGGTAGAATTGGTATTGCATCACAAGCGGTTGGAATTGCTGAAGCATCTTTAGACGCTGCTATTAAATACGCAAAAGAAAGGAAAGCTTTCGGACAGACCATTTCAAATTTTCAGGCAATTCAATTTATGCTTTCTGATATGGCTGTGAAAGTTGATGCAGCAAAAATGCTAACATTTAAAGCTGCGGCACTTAAAGATGCCGGTAAACCTTACTTTAAAGAGGCTGCCATGGCAAAACTTTATGCTTCAAAAATTTCTGTACAAAATGCACTTGATGCAATTCAAATTCATGGTGGCTACGGTTATGTGCGTGAGTATCTGGTGGAAAGATATTTACGTGATTCCAAAATCACAGAAATTTATGAAGGAACCTCGGAAATTCAAAAAGTAGTAATTGCAAGAGCTTTACTTGATGATAAATAAAAAATATTTCTTTCTGATAATATTTTTATTTCAATTCAGTTATTATGCTCAAACAGATTGGGTTAGATGGGAAAAATCTAACCCAGCCTATCAAATCAAAGATTATTATTTAGAACGTGATTATGATCTTTCAATCAATTCAATTTCAGATGTGATTGTAAAGCCTATTATAAATGCATACTGGTTTTTTATCTCTGATGTTGACGGTGCTAACTGTCCGTTCCAACCATCCTGTTCAAGTTTTCTTGTTCGCTCTATTAATGAAACAAATATGTTACAGGGTGTTGTCATGTTCTTTGACAGGTTTACACGAGATACAAATATTTTTGAAAGACACAAACATTATCCGATTTTTAAGAAAAATCATTTTTATGATCCAATAACACTTTACACTTTGGATAAAGAAAAAATTAAGATAATTCCTGCTAACACTTTTGTAAATGAATGATTAATAAATTATTTCTCTCAATTATAATTATTTCCATTCAAATCTTTTCTCAACAAATTGATTTTCAATCACCACAAAACATAAAACTATTTGCTGATTTTTTATTTTGTGAAAAAGATTATTTGCGATCGATTGATGAGTATGAAAAATATCTTAAATCCTTTGATGACGATTCTACTAATTTCAAAATTGCACTTGGATACTCATTAATAAATGATCAGACGAATGCTGTTAGAAAATTCAGTTTAATTAAAGCAACATCCGAATTTTATGAAGCTAGTAAAATCGAAAAACTTAAATCACTATTTCTGATAAATATTGATTCGATTTTTTATAAATCTGTAGACTTGATAATAAATTCAAGTTCAATCTATTCCAATAATGCTTATATGTTAAAAAACACTTCACTATTACTAGTCAGAGATGAACTTATTGAAAAGGAAAAATTCTTAATTCCATTTGCTGATCAAGAAAAAGAAACACTATCCAATTTCTATGATTTGAAAAAATATCCACCGTACAAAAGCGAAGTATTGGCTGGAATTCTTTCGGCAATTGTTCCTGGTGCAGGTAAAATATATACAGAAAACTATAGCGACGGAATAACAGCTTTCATCTTGACAGGTTTATTCTCGTATTTGGCTTATACCAATTTTGAACATGATCATACAACAAGAGCTTGGATATTTACTATGCTTGGAGCTGGATTTTATTCTGGAAATGTTTACGGCTCAATTGCCTCAGCACAAATATTTAACGCAAGAGTTAATTTTGAGTTTGATAAAGGAGTAAAATTGTTCTTACAGGAAAAAAATTATTTTGCACCAGCTTATGATTTCTGTAAATAATAAAATATTTCTGATTGTTATTGTCTTGATTTCAAATGCGCTTGCGCAAAGTTCATTACAGCAGCAATTTGAATATGCAAATGATTTATTCAATCAAGAAAAATATTTTGATGCAGTAACAGAATTAAAACGTTTGCAGTTCTTTGATAGTGAAAATCTATTCTCATTCAAGTCAAATCTATTAATTGGCAAATCTTACAAGGCAGGATCTAAATTTGATGAGGCTGCAAAGTTCTTTACTCTTGCTGAAATAAATGCAGCTAATGATGATGAATATTTCATTGCAAATATTCTAAGTGCAAGAACAAATATATTACGCCGAACATCTAAACAAGCGGATAGAATCCTTACTGATTTATTAATAGATCCAAAATTCATTTCTAAAGAGAATGAAATCAAATATTGGGTTGGATGGAATTGTATCTTTTCTGATCAATGGGAAGATGCTTATCAAATCTTTAGTGAAAATAATCTTGATACTACCCTTGCTAAATTATGCAAATCTGTTGATGAGGATTTTTACAATAAAAATTTTGCTAAATACAGTTCATACATTATTCCCGGTTTTGGACAGTTTTATACGGGAGAATATATAAGCGGTGCATTATCACTTGGTTGGAACATTCTATTTGGATACCTAACTATTAACTCATTTGTTGAGGATAGAGTATTTGATGGAGTTATGGTGGGAAATTTTTTGTGGTTGAGATTTTATTCCGGTAATACCCAAAATGCTGAAAAATTTGCGGTTCAGAAAAATCTGCTAATATCTAATAAAGCTTTAAAATATTTGGAATCAGATTTTGCAGGTGAGCGACCATAAATAAAACTAAAATTAATACAAGTTTTTTCTTTGATTAAATATTATATTTTAATTGCTAATTAATTGAATCAATTAGGCAGTAAATCTCCACTTATTATTAGTTTAGGAGGGTTCATGAAAAACAAAAGTATGATGATTGGTTGCGCCGTTGGAGGAGTAGTTCTTCTTGGTATTGCGCTTCTCGTTTCCTGGGGAATTAGTTCTTACAATAATATGGTTTCTCTAGATCAGTCAGTTATACAACAATGGGCTCAGGTGGAAAATCAATATCAGCGTCGTGCCGATCTTATTCCAAATCTTGTAAATACTGTTAAAGGTTATGCCGATTTTGAAAAAGATGTATTAACAAAAGTAACAGAAGCACGCGCAAAGGTTAGCCAATTCAACATTACACCAGAAGTTCTAAACGATCCGCAAGCGTTTGCTAAATTTCAATCCTTACAAGGTGAATTAAGTGGTGCACTTTCTCGCTTACTTGTTACCGTTGAAAATTATCCACAATTAAAAGCCAATGAAAATTTCTTACAGCTTCAAGCTCAGTTAGAAGGAACAGAGAACAGGATTTCAGTAGAGCGCAAAAAGTTTAATGAAGTTGTTCAGCAATACAATACTACAATTAAAAGATTTCCAGCATCAATGTTAGCAGGAATGTTTGGCTTTGGTGAAAAACAATATTTTAAAGCAATTCAAGGTGCCGATACTCCACCCAAAGTAGAATTCTAAAAATGAAATTATACTTTGCGATTATTTTAGTCTTTGCAACAGCTGCATTTGGGCAGCCGGAAATACCAAAGCTTACAATGTGGGCAACTGATTTAACAAATACACTTAGTCAATCTGAAATAAGTGTTTTGAATATCAGGTTAAAATCTTATGCAGATACTACTTCAAACCAAGTAATCCTATTAATGATCCCATCTCTCGAAGGCTATCCTATAGAAATGCTCGCAGAGGAAACGGCTACTAAAAATAAAATCGGTACAAAAAAAAATGATAATGGAATTTTACTTCTTATTGCAAAAGACGATAGGCAATTAAGAATTGAAGTTGGTTATGGATTAGAAGGCGCTGTTCCCGATGCGATTGCCAGTTCAATTATCAGAAATGTTATTAGACCCCAGTTTAGGAATGATGATTATTATTCTGGAATTAATGATGGAATTAATGCAATTATTGCTGCAATTGGGGGCGAGTATGTAGCTGATGAAAGTGATGAAGATTCCGGGTTTCCATTTATAATTTTTGTGATCATTTTGATTGTCATTTTTATATTCATTAGAGGTGGCGGTCCGTTTGTTCCTGGTGGAGTTTATAGAACCGGTACTAATTCAGGCGGCTGGTCAAGTGGCAGCAGTAGTTGGGGGGGAAGTAGTGGCGGTTTCAGTGGCGGAGGTGGTTCTTTTGGTGGTGGTGGCGCAAGCGGAAGCTGGTAATTTTAAACGAAAATCAACTTTTTTAACTTGTACCTTGAAGAATAGCCCGATATTTTATAAACTGCATACACGTTTATAAAATTATTTACTCATATTGATATTTATTTAAGGAGAAAAATTATGGCAATAAAGATAACGGAAGAATGTATCAACTGTGGTGCTTGTGAGCCTGAATGTCCTAATACAGCTATTTATGAAGGCGGTGTTGATTGGGAATTAGCAGGAACTCATTATGGTAGTGGTGATGCTGCCCCCTCAGGAGCTACAACCTTTTATTCTTCTGATTTTTTCTACATTGTTCCAGATAAATGTACAGAATGTAAAGGATTCCACGATGAACCACAGTGTGCGGCAGTTTGTCCTGTTGATTGCTGTGTTCCCGATCCAGAACATGTTGAGGACGTTGATACTTTGTTAAAACGAAAAGATTATTTGGATGGAATAGGGAGATAGATTTTTTGCGGGCGGAATCATTATTCCGCCCATCTGTTATAGACCCTTTTTCAGCTTACACATTTCTTTTTTAACTTTCCACTTACATTTCAATAAGATAACAATTATGCAAATTGGAAAATATAAATTAAAAACAATCCTTTCCGGATTTATCGGACTGGATGGCGGTGCAATGTTTGGGATTATTCCCAAACCGCTCTGGGAAAAAACAAATCCAGCTGATGAACAAAATCGGGTTACGCTAGCAACACGAAATTTGTTATTAGTAAGCGATGATAAAAAAATTTTAATTGATACAGGTATGGGAAATAAATGGGATGAAAAGTCAAAAAATATTTATCGTATTGATCCCAAACTTAGCCTTGAAAAAGTTCTTGAACTTAATGGAGTAAAACCCGAAGACATTACTGACGTTTTATTAACTCATCTTCATTTCGATCACACAGGCGGATCAACTAAAATTGAAAACGGAAAACTTCTTCCTTCTTTTCCGAATGCAAAATATCGTGTGCAAAAGAAAAATTTTGAATGGGCGATGAATCCTTCTGATCGTGATAGAGGAAGCTATATCAAAGATAATTTTGAACCTCTAGTTAAAGAGGGAGTTCTAAATCTTGTGGATGGCGAAATAGATTTTGATGATAATATTTCTTTCAGAATAATAAACGGTCATACATTCGCCCAACAAATGATAAAAATTTCTGATTCCTTAAACACGATTTTATATTGCGCAGATTTAATGCCTTTCGTTTCTCAAATTAGGATTCCATATGTGATGGGTTATGATTTACAGCCGATGATTACAGTACAGGAAAAGAAAAAATATTTGCAATTAGCTGCTGATGAAAACTGGCAATTGTATTTTGATCATGATCCTGAATTTGCTTTAGCAACAGTTAAACATTCAGAAAAAGGAATTGTTCAAGATAAAGTTTTTAAGGATTTTGAATAAATGGAAGATGGATATACAAGAGTTTGTACGGTTTCGGAGTTAACAGAAAATAAAGGTAAAAGATTTTTAGTTAATGATGTTGATATTGCCGTCTTTAATGTGAATGGAGAAGTATTTATCCTAAATAACAATTGTCCACATCAGCATACTTCAGTTATTTATGATGGATTTATTGAGAGTGATTGTGTTGTATGTCCTGCACATGGTTGGATGTTTAATTTAAAAACAGGAAAACAGCCTACGGGGGCAATAGGATTGGATTCTTATCCAGTTAAAATTATTAATGATGTTGTGTATGCAATTATCAAGGCAAAAGAATTAAAGTGGTAGAATTATATTTCAAAGGATAAAGTTGATAAAGATTACATCTTTTAAAAGATATTATCTTTAATTTTAAAATAATTTTCCTATGCCCAAACTAACAAACCAAATAGTTTCGGAAAAAGCAAAACAACTTGGATTTGATCTTGTTGGTTTTGCTAAAACTGATTTATTAGAAGATGAAACTGAAAAACTGCAACAATGGTTGGATAAAGGTTATCAAGCTGGCATGAATTACATGGAAAAGAATTTTCATAAAAGAAAAGATGTAAAGCAAATTCTTCCAAATGCCAAAAGTGTTATCTCATTAGCTCTAAATTATTACACACCAGAGCAACATTCACATAAAAAACATAAAGGCAAGGTTTCTCGATATGCCTGGGGAAAAGATTATCATCTTATCATCTGGCAAAAACTTGATGAACTTGAAGCAATGCTAAAAGAAATTGATCCTAAATTTGAATCACTTTCTTACGTAGACACCGGTCCAGTAATGGATAAAGCTTGGGCTGTTCGTGCCGGACTTGGTTGGATGGGAAAACACACGAATATTATTAATCCTGAAATTGGCAGTTGGTTTTTCATCTCAAACATTATTACAAACTACGAGTTTGATTATTCTGAAATCATTATTGATCATTGTGGTACTTGTATTGCTTGTATCGATGCCTGCCCAACGGATGCAATTGTTCAAGAATATGTGGTTGATGCGAACAAATGTATTTCATTTCAAACAATTGAGAACAAAGAAGAAATTGCCATTGAGTTGAAAGGAAAATTTGAAAACTGGATTTTTGGCTGTGATATTTGTCAGGATGTTTGTCCATGGAATCACAAATTTTCCATTGTTACTTCTACAAATGAATTTTATCCGCAGAACAAGGAACTGACTTCTGATGAAGTTATTATTATGGATAGTCAAACATTTAAGGAACGATTTGCAGAAAGCCCTATAAAAAGAACGAAGTTAAAAGGATTGCAACGCAACGCTAAGTTTTTATTTGATTGATATTAAATCCCTTCTTGAATCTTCACTAACTTATCTGAATCTTACAGTTACAAATAATAAAAATTTTGCTAAATATTTAGTGTTGGAGAAAAAATGGCTGAACAATTAGACCAAAAAATCATTTTAAAGTTTTAATTATAGGATCTGGTCCAGCTGGATTAACAGCAGCAATTTATACAGGTCGTGCAAATCTTAATCCAGTTATTTTTGAAGGAATGCAGCCAGGTGGACAATTAACAATTACTACTGAAGTTGAAAACTATCCGGGATTTGAACACGGAATTGATGGCCCGGAATTGATGGATGTTATGCGTAAACAAGCTCAACGTTTTGGTGCGCAATCATTTTATAAAGAAATAACAGAAGTTGATTTTTCAGAGCGTCCATTTAAAGTAAAATCTTATGATGAAAATTACACCGCCGATTCTATTATAATTTCTACTGGAGCTTCAGCAAAATTACTTGGATTGGAAAGTGAAAATAAATATATGGGTTACGGTGTTTCTGCCTGCGCTACTTGCGATGGATTTTTCTTTAAAGGACTAAAAGTTATTGTTGTTGGCGGTGGTGATACAGCAATGGAGGAAGCAAACTTTTTGACAAAATTTGCAAGCGAAGTTACAGTTATTCACAGAAGAGATGAATTTCGAGCTTCAAAAATTATGACTGAGCGGGCCCAAAAAAATCCTAAGATAAAATTCTTAACAAACAAAACAATTAAAGAAGTTATTGGTGTTGAAGAAAATGGCAGAAAAAGTATGACAGGCGTTATACTTCAAGATACAAAAGATGGTTCAACTACTGAATTTAAAGCTGATGGATTATTTATCGGAATAGGTCATCAGCCAAATACAAAGTTATTTAAAGAAGTATTGGATATGGATGAAACAGGCTATCTAAAAGTTAAACCTGGATCAACTTACACAAATATTGAAGGTGTTTTTGCTGCTGGTGATGTTGCAGATCATATTTACCGCCAGGCAGTTACTGCTGCCGGTACAGGTTGTATGGCAGCTTTAGATGCAGAGCGATGGTTGGAAGCTCAAGAATAAAATTAAAAAACTAAAACCCCTTCCAATACGGAAGGGGTTTTTAACATTATTTTTTTAGTTTCATCTTTTCGCTTATTACATTAGCTAAAACAAAACCAATTCCAGTTCCAACAAATAATGAAAACGGAATCCAATATTCTTTTGTGGTTGCATCCTGAAGCATCATTCCAAATCCTAATCCTATACCAAAGAAAATTGAAATCACGCCAATTTTTATTAACCAGAGTCCATCCCGTTTTTCTTCAAAGAATTTCTTAATTTCTTCTGTCGAAAGTCCTTTTTCTATCAGCATTTGTTTTTCTTTGGACTTCAAGAAAAAATAAACAATTAGTATTGCTCCAACTACAAGAGTCATAATAATTGGGATAAATACTGCAATTACTTCTTCACGCATTTTATTATCTCCTTATGTTTCTAATCCTTTTGACAAAAGAATTTTTTTAAGGTTACAGATTTTAATTATTTATTGTACAATACATTTGACTGAAATAATATTATCAAGGTTACAGATTGATTATCAAAATAAATCAGTCTAACTTTAACCGTCTGTAATTATTTGTAACCTTTGATACATTGAAATAGTCTATAATGAAAATGAAAAACCTTACAGATGTTGAAATCATTGAATCCGTTAAGAAAGGTAACGCTGCGGATTATTCTGTTCTTATTGATAGATATAAGAATAAAGCTTTTTCTATGCTTAAACGAATGTTAAAGAATGATTTTGATGCTGAAGAGGTTTTGATGGATTGTTTTTTAAAAGCTTATAATAATCTCAACACATTTAAGAATGAGTCAAAGTTTTCAACATGGTTTTATCGCATAGTTTATAATACAGCATTAACAAAGTTATCTTCTGCAAAAAGAAAAATTGAAACTGAAATGAGCTCTATTGATGATTTGCATTTTCTTAAAAGCGATTACAATGCAGACACTTTAGTGAATGAAGATATTTCTGTATTGATGAAGAAAATTGTAAATGAACTTCCACCCAAAAATGCGGCTGTTATTACTATGTTTTATTTAGAAGAAATGAAAACAGAGGAAATTAGTGAAGTTTTAGAAATCTCAGTTGCAAACGTAAAAGTTATTTTGCATCGCTCTCGTAATTTGTTACGAGAGATTTTAGAAAAAAAGGAATTTATTGCAGGAAGTTTTATGAAAAACATTAATGATGAGTTACTGAATAAATATTTAGATGATGAATTAAGTCGCGAAGAAAAAGATACCTTAAAAATCGCGATTGAAAACTCACCTGATTTAAAAAGAAAATATGCGGCATTACTTAAAACACATGATCTGTTAAAAAATATTGAAGTGAATTTGCCAAGTATAGATTTTACAAAAATGGTTATGAATAAAGTAAACAGAAGTACCACAAATGCAAAACAGCAGAAATATTTCTTGTTTGCTATATTATCTGTTTTTGTTGCGTTAGCTCTTTGCATTACAGGATATGTTTTATTTCAAATGCTATCTGCATCGAAGGTAAGTGAAACAAGTGAAATAGTTACAACTTATTCTAAAAGTATCGGAGATTATTTTTCATCTCTTTTTGGCAAAAAAATCTTACAATATTTGGATCATTACTTTCATTCGTTATGCTTGTATCTGGTTACTTCTTAATTGAATTTCAGAAACGATCGAAAAAAGATTTGGTCACTAAACACACTTTCCCTTTATCCTGATTCGTATTGCTAATATTCTTCCTAATAATACTATCTCATTTCGTATATTTACACATCATAAAAAGAAAAGATAAGAATGAACACAAAAGCCGGTTACGCTGCTATTATCGGATTGCCAAATGTTGGTAAATCAACTTTAATGAATGCTTTGCTTGGACAAAAAATTTCAATTACAACGTCAAAGCCCCAAACTACACGTAAAAGAATACTTGGAATATTATCCGAAGAAAATTATCAAGTAATATTTCTTGATACTCCAGGAATATTAAAACCTGCGTATCTTCTTCAAGAAAAAATGATGGATGATATTGATCTTTCTGTTAAAGATGCAGACGTTTTCGTAATCATTTATGATGTAAGTTCTGAGCAATCATTCAAAGGCGCGGAAGAGAATGAATACATCCAAAAAGTAATTAAAGAAAAAACAAATCCCAAAATTCTTGTGCTTAATAAGATTGATACAATCTCACAGGAACAAGCACTTACACTTATTGAAAGATTTGAAAAACTAAATTTGTTTAAATCGGTCATTCCAGTTTCTGCAAATCTAAAATTTAATCTTGAAAGATTACTAAACGATATAGTTGAGTGTTTACCAGAAGGTGCTAAGTTCTATCCTGATGACATTGTTTCTGAAGAAACAGAAAGATTTTTTGTAACTGAGATAATTCGTGAAAAACTTTTTGAGCTGTATGAGGATGAAGTCCCTTATAGCTGCGAAGTATTAATAGCTGAATTTACTGAGCGAGAACACTCAAAAGACTTTATTAGTGCAGAAATTGTGGTTGAAAGAGAATCCCAAAAACCAATTATTATTGGAAAAGGCGGTACAGCAATTAAAAAACTTGGTGAAAAATCCAGAAATGCTATCGAAGAATTTCTGGATCGAGAAGTTTATCTTGAGTTGCGTGTAAAAGTCAGAGAAAAGTGGCGTTCAAATTTAAATATGCTAAAGTCGTTTGGTTATGTTCGGGTAAAGGACAAAGAATGATCCAGATTAGGCTTGGATTTAAGATCAAGTTAGATATTTAAAATCAATTGAATCTTCTAAGATGAAAAAATATTCTGGAGAAATTGCTCTTCTTTTTAATACTTTAATTTGGGGTGGAACGTTTGCGTTAATTAAAAATGCCTTTACTGATATTTCTCCCTTATTATTCCTCGGTTTAAGATTTACTATAGCCGCATTTATTTTTTTCCCTTTTGTTTATTCACATTTAAAAAAAACTAATAAGCAAACTCTTATTGCCGGATCAATTCTTGGTTTTTTTTACTTTGCAGGATTTACAGCTCAGACCATAGGGTTAAATCTTACCACAGCAACAAAATCAGGATTTATTACAGGAACATTTGTCGTTTTTATCCCCATTCTTCAGTTGATCATTGAGAATCGAAAACCAAAATGGTTTAATCTTTTTAGTGTGTTTTTAGTTTTGATTGGATTAATAATGTTATCCAGCAAAGGCGAAAATGTGCTTGATTTTATTAAGCAGCTGGGTTCTGATTTTAATTTTGGTGACTTACTTACACTCTTATGCGCGATACTATTTGCTTTTCAAGTTGTTTATGTTGATGTGTTTACAAAAAAATATGATTATTTGCCAATGGTCTTTGTGCAATTACTCATTACCGGTTTAGGTGGATTTATTTTGTCATTTGCTTTTTCTATTACTTCTTTAGAAACAATTAGAATTAGCTTGAATGCTTCTGTCGTTACAGCAATTCTTTACACTGCAATATTTGCTTCGATAATTGCAACAGTTATACAACTAAAATTTCAAAAAACTGTTTCGCCGACAAAAGCTGGAATAATTTTCTCCATTGAACCAATATTTGCAGCTGTGTTTGCTTACTTTTTACTCAGTGAAAAAATTTCTAATTTTGGCTTAATTGGATGTGTGCTTATTTTCACCGGGTTAATTATTTCAGAAGCATTTTCAATCAAAGATGAGTGAAATTAAAAGAGCAAAAATAATTGTTAATGGATTAGTTCAGGGTGTTGGGTTTAGATATTTTGTGATGAAACATGCTGAAAATTTAAATCTAAAAGGCTATACACAAAATCTCTTTACGGGCGAAGTTTTAACTGAAGTTGAGGGAGAGCAATTTTTAATTCAGGAATTAGTTGAACAACTGAAAAATGGACCATCAAAATCTCACGTTGCAAATTGTTTTGTTGAGTGGTCCGAAATTAAAAATGAGTTTACAAAATTTGAGGTTAGATATTGAAATTAAATTTTAGAACCGGTTTTGGTTTTGATGTTCATGCCTTTGCTGAGGGTAGAAAATTAATTATTGGTGGAATAGAAATTCCATTTGACAAAGGATTAGAAGGTCATTCCGATGCAGATGTTTTGCTTCATGCAATTTGTGATGCAATGCTTGGCGCACTTGCACTTGGTGATATTGGAAAACACTTTCCAAACACCGATGAAAGATGGAAAGATGCAGATAGTTCAAAACTTTTAAAACACGTTAACGAGCTCATTCTAAACAAAGGATATGAATTAGGAAATCTTGATTGTGTCCTTGCGATGGAAAATCCAAAAATATTTCCTTACGTTGAACAAATAAGAAATCGTATTTCCCAGATCCTTAAAGTTGATATTGATCAAATATCTATAAAAGCCACCACAACAGAAAAACTTGGGTTTGTGGGTAGAACAGAAGGTGTAGTTTCCTTCGCAACTGTTTTATTACAGAAGAAAGATTAGGATGTTTGAAACAATTCTAGCCCAGATATCTAATATGTCCCCGTTCTGGATTTATCTTACAATATTTTTCTTTGCATATATAGAAAATTTATTTCCACCTTCTCCCAGTGATATGGTAGTTGTAATTGGTGGTTCATTAGTTGCAACGGGTTCATTACATTTTATTCCATTATTTCTATTTGCAACTTCTGGAAGTCTATTAGGTTTCCTAACAGCATTTATAATAGGCTGGCAGTTTGATAAAAGATTAATTCACTCAGGCAAATTAAAATTCATTACTGTTCAATCGTTTGAGAAAGTTGAAAATTCTTTTCGCAAATACGGATATTATCTAATTGTTGCTAATAGATTTTTACCTGGTACACGAGCCGTAATTTCATTTTTTGCTGGAATGAGTAGACTAAATGTTAATAAAACCTCCATACTCAGTTTAATCAGTTCGGCAGTTTGGAACGCAATTCTAATTTATTTAGGTATTGCTTTTGGAAAAAATATCGATTTGATAGACAGTTATCTTAAAACCTACAGCAATATAATTTTAGTTGTTACCTTAATTGTAGTGCTGTTTTTTGTGGTTCGATATTTCATCAAAAAAAGAAAAACACAAATTTGAAATTACCTTTTAAGAAACTAGAATTATCTTTAGAACAGAAAAAAGAAATAAGAAAAAACAAACTGCTATTAATTTTATCAGGAATTCTTTTTGGAATTTCATTTACACCATTCCCATTTCCCTTTACACTATTTATTTTTGTTGCATTCGTCCCTTACTTTTTTGTGATAACAAAAAAACAAATGTTACTAAAAGTTAATTCAGCATCCTACTTAACTTTTTTTGTAATGAGCTTAATCACCGTTTTTTGGGTTGGAAGCTGGCAGAAAGAATCTGATCCATTTTTAATGTTAAGCGGAACAGTATTAGTTTTCTTTTTACCTTGCGTTATGCTGATCAACTCAACTTTGTATTTCTTATCAAAAAAAGTTTTTAAAAAAGATTTATCTCTCTATTTCTTCCCATTCTTTTGGGTTACAGGTGAATATCTACTTACGCTTACAGATTTAAAATTTCCTTGGTTAACCATTGGGCATGGGCTTGCAAAGTTTACAGCATTTATTCAATTAGCAGATATTATTGGTGCGTTTGGATTATCCTTTGTTGTTTTGTGGATTAATATTTTTATATACAAGGGATTAAAATCTTTTAAGGAAAATTTAAAGGTTTGGCTGATAAATCTTTCAATCGCAGGATTGATTTTTATCCTTGTGCTCATTTACGGTTATGCTAGAATTTCAACTTTAAATAATAATGAGAAAAAAGTACGTGTAGGTATTATTCAGCCGAATCTTGATCCCTGGAATAAATGGGAGCTTGGTGGTTTAAATGAAATATTAAATAATAATCTGCAGCTTTCTCAAAAATGTGTTGATGAAGGAGCGCAAATAATTCTTTGGCCAGAAACAGCTTTACCTATTTATCTTTTATCAGGCACGTATCAATCCGAGCTTGATACCATTTATTCTTTCCTAAACAAAAACAATATTCCACTCTTAACAGGAATGCCGGATTATCGTATTTATGAAAAAGAAGCTCCACGTAATTCAAAGTACAGCGAGACGGGTAAGTATCATTATGCAACTTACAATTCAATTTTAATGTTGCAACCAAATACTTTTGAAATTCAGCGGTACGGAAAAATGCAATTAGTACCACTCGGTGAGCATACACCTTTTGTTGATCAGATTCCGTTCCTTGGTGATTTATTAAAGTGGGGTGTTGGTATTAGCGGATGGAATGTTGGACAGGACACAACCGTATTCAAATTTGTATCTAGCAATGATACAATAAAAATTGGCGGATTAGTTTGTTATGAATCCGTATTTCCAACTTTCCCAAATTATTTTGTAGATCGTGGCGCACAATTTTTAACTGTACTTACAAACGATAGTTGGTATGGAAAACTTAGCGGACCGTATCAACACAAAGAATTTGCAAACTTACGTGCTGTTGAAAACAGGAGAGCGGTTGTTCGTTGTGCCAATGGCGGTATTAGTTGTTTGATAAATAAATTCGGTGTTACAGAAGTTGAAACAGAAATGTTTACCAGAACGCATTTAGTTGTTGATGTTCCTTTAAATAATGAAAAAACATTTTACACTAAAAATCCACTAATCATTCCAATATTATCTTCCGCATTTTCATTGTGGATATTTGGGATTAACATTTTAATTTGGATGAAGAAAAAATTTAAATTATAGAATAATATATGATTGACCTAAGAAGCGACACAGTTACACGCCCATCTGATGCAATGCGTAAAGCAATGTATAATGCTGAAGTTGGTGACGATGTATTTAAAGAAGATCCATCCGTAAATAAGCTTGAAGAATATGCAGCCGAGCTTTTAGGAAAAGAAGCTGCTTTATATGTTCCAAGCGGAGTGATGGGAAACCAGATTTGTTTAAATGTTTTAACAAATCCCGGTGATGAAGTTATATGTGAGCGCGATGCGCACATTTTTAATTATGAGTCAGGTTCGCCGGCAGCATTAAGTGGAATACAATTATTTCCGATTGAGGGTAAACACGGAATTATTACTCCGGAACAAGTTGAACCAATCATTCGACCCACATCTGCATATTATATGCCGCGAACAAAAGTTATAGAAGTTGAAAACACTCACAATCGTGGTGGCGGAACAATCTGGCCGATCGAAAATATTGTTTCATTGAAAAATCTTGCTAAAAAATACAATCTCTTTTACCATCTTGATGGTGCAAGAATTTGGAATGCATCTGTTGCAACAGGAATTACTGCAAAAGAATATGCATCACATTTTGATTCGATTTCTTGCTGCCTTTCAAAAGCTCTTGGCGCACCGGTTGGTTCTATAATTGCGGGATCAAGGGATTTTATTAATGAAGCATTTCGGGTTCGTAAAGCCTGGGGCGGGGGAATGAGGCAAGTTGGAATTCTTGCTGCTGCCGGTTTGTATGCAATTCAAAATAATATTGAGCGATTAAAGGAAGATCACGAAAAAGCTAAATATCTAGCTGAACGAATTAATGCAAATCCAAATCTAGAGATAGATATGGAAGCAGTTCAGACAAATATTTTATTGTTTAATCCAAAAACCATTTCTGTTGATGAAGGATTGAAGCGTTGTAAAGGAAAAGGTCTACTTGTTTCAGTAGGTAAGATTGATTTGATTCGTGCTATTACACATTTGGATGTTTCATTTGATGATATAAAAAAGGCTGCACAAATAATCGATGAGGTTTTTAGTTAATGGATGTAAAAGATTTTACGCATAAAACTACAGTTAAAGTCCGATTCCACGAAGTTGATATGTTAGGTGTATGCAATAACGCAGTTTATATAAATTATTTTGAACATGCCAGGTTAGAATATGTTAAAGAAGCAGGATTGATGCCTGAAGGTGGAATATTTTCTGACGGTAAATTATTTTTTATGGTAAGAAATGAAATAAATTACCTTGGGCATTCATTTTATGATGATGAATTGGATGTTTATTCGAGAGTTTCTTATATAAAAAATTCATCTTTTGGTTACGATCATTTGATTATTAGAAAGAAATCTGGAGAAATTATTGTGGATGGAAAAGGTGTTGTTGTTTTTGTTGATCCTAAAACAAGAAAATCAACACCACTTACTGAAGAGTTTATTGAAAAGATTAAAAAGTCTGAACCAGAGGTACAGATTATTACATAAAGAAGTTATTGCGAACAAGTCTTCGAGTGAAGTAATCTTTAATTCAAAATAAAAATATTATTGTTCATCATTATTGGGAGGTTAAAATGCGCAAACTAATTTTTGATATTGAAACTTGTTCTTATCCTTTTGAATCTCTTTCCGAAAGCCAACGTGAATATCTGCTAAAGTATGCAGATAAAGAAATTGATCCCGCCAAAAAAGAGTCTATGCGCGATGAAGCAATTCGTTACACATCGCTTTATCCTTTTACTGCAAAATGTATCGCAATTGGAATGTATGATGTAGAAAAAGAAAAATCCTATGTTTACTACGAATCTGAAAAGCCTGAAGAATGGAATTCTGAAAATACCAATGTGCAATACAAAGGTTTACCTGAAAAAGAAATGCTCGAATCCTTCTGGCGGCTTGCACATTACATTGATCAGTTTGTGACATTTAACGGAAGAAATTTTGATATTCCGTTTTTAATGATGCGTTCCGCTATGCTGGGTGTAAAGGTGACAAAAAATTTAATGGGCTACCGATACGGTGACATTCACATCGATCTTCTTGAGCAATTTACATTTTACAGCACTACAAGAAAGTTTAATCTGGATTTTTACTGCAATGCATTTGGAATCGAATCTCCAAAAGCAAAAGACATTTCCGGAATGGAAGTAAAAACTCTTTATGAAGCCGGGCGGATAAAAGACATAGCTGTATATTGTTCTAAAGATATTTATGCAACTTATCAGTTGTTTAAGATTTGGGAAGAGTTTTTGAGGTAAAAATCCTAAAATAGAAAACTGAGACAAAGTGGACGCCACTAATTTTACATAATCCAACTTCTTCGTTCTCTCGTTTGAGAAGAAATTCTTTTCGATAGTTTCAAATCATAGAACTCAATTATTTTTTTTGATTAGTTTTGATTGAAAAAAGTCTTTTTAAATAGTTTATATTTGGCACGTAATTTCAAGCAATTATTGTCCGATTAAGAATTTAAACTGTTTTACTACTTCGTTTTATGGCAACTGAATTAAAAACAAAAAATCAAATTATCTGCTATCATTGTGGAGATATTTGTAAGGATGAATCCATTGCGATTGAAGAAAAGTATTTTTGCTGCTCTGGTTGTAAAACTGTTTATGAAATTCTAAATCAAGGTGAACTTTGTATTTACTACAATTTTCAAGAAAATCCCGGAATTTCACCTAAGAATTTTGAATCTAAAAGGTTTGATTACTTAGATGACACATTAACCATTACTAAACTTTTAGATTTTAGTGATGAGAAAATTTCTAAAATCACTTTCTTCATTCCTCAAATGCATTGCAGTTCCTGTATATGGCTATTGGAGAATCTTTTTAAATTAAACCCCGCAATTACAAGTTCTACAGTAAACTTTGTTCGTAAAGAATTAAGTGTAAAATATTTACATGAAAAAATCTCTTTGAAAGAAGTTGTTGTTTTAATTTCTTCAATTGGATATGAACCGCAGATAAACCTTGATACGGCCGAAAAGAAAATAGAAACTAAATCCAATAAAAGTCTTTATTATAAAGTTGGTGTTGCTGGATTTTGTTTTGGCAATATTATGATGTTCAGCTTTCCTGAATATTTTTCAATCACTACCGCTGATAGTTTATTAAAATCATTTTTTAATTATTTAAATCTTATTCTATCACTACCCGTCTTTTTCTATTCTGCTTCTGATTATTTCGTGTCAGCATACAAAGGCTTGCGTAAAAAAATAATTAATATAGATGTTCCATTATCGTTGGGAATATTGGTTTTATTTCTTCGCAGTGTTTACGAGTTGCTTATTCTTAATCAAGCTGGATATTTTGATTCATTAGCCGGATTGGTATTTTTTCTCCTAATCGGAAAAATATTGCAGGAGAAAACTTATGATGCAATGAATTTTGAACGCGATTACAAAGCATATTTCCCACTCTCAGTTATAATCAAACAAAACGAAATTGAAAAATCGATTCCTGTTGCAAATTTGATGGTTGGGAATAGAATCATAATCAGACAAAATGAAATTGTTCCTGCAGATGCAATTTTAATGAATGGCGATGGATTAATTGATTATAGTTTTGTTTCTGGTGAGTCACATCCAATTGATAAAGTTAGCGGAGAAATGATTTACGCAGGCGGAAGACAAAAATCCGGATTGATAGAGCTTGAAGTTATTAAAGAAGTATCGCAAAGTTATTTAACACAACTCTGGAATAATGATACCTTCAATAAAAAAACTGAAAGCGAGTTTACAAATTTTTCAAACACAGTTAGTAAATATTTTACAATAGTTATTTTAATAATAGCGTTTGTGGCTGCTGCGTTCTGGTTATCTGTAAGTTCATTTACTGCAATAAACGTTTTTACTTCTGTTTTGATAGTTGCTTGTCCATGCGCTCTTGCATTATCAACTCCATTTACTCTTGGCAACACAATGAGGATTTTTGGGCGTAATAAATTTTATCTTAAAAATGCTTCCGTTGTTGAGATGATGGCAAAAATTAATTCTATTGTGTTTGATAAAACCGGAACTATTACAGAATCAGGAAAATCAGATATTATTTATACTGGCAGAATTTTAAATACTACAGAATTAAAATGTATAAAATCCTTAGTGCGAAGTTCCACACATCCATTAAGTAAAAAAATCTTTGATTCAATTGATGGATCAGATTTTTTTCCTGTTACAAAATTTAATGAACCGATAGGAAAAGGAATTGAAGGAGTCGTGTACGGAAATATTATCAAAATTGGTTCTTCAGATTTTGTTAATCTAAAAATAATTGAGACTGAAGTTGATGTTATTAGAACCAGAGTTTATGTTTCAATTAATTCTGAAGTTGTTGGCAATTTTACAATTTCAAATTCATATCGAATGGGAATTGATAAAGTTGTAAAGAATCTATCTTCTGAATATCAGCTATCATTACTTTCGGGTGATAACAATGGAGAAAAAGACAATCTATTAAAAATATTTAAATCAGAATCACAGCTTCATTTTAAACAATCACCTGAAGACAAATTAAATTTTATCAAACAACTGCAATCGGATAAAAGCAAAGTATTAATGGTGGGTGATGGCTTAAATGATGCCGGTGCATTAAGTCAGAGTGATGTTGGTATTTCAGTAACTGATGATGTTAGTAATTTTACTCCTGCTTGCGACGCAATAATTGATTCGGGGCAATTAAAGAATATTTCAACATTTTTAAAATTTTCTAAAACCAGTTTAAAAATTATACATCTAAACTTTTTAATATCATTTTTTTATAATTTAGTCGGGCTAAGTTTTGCAATTAATGGAATGTTATCTCCTTTAATTGCTGCACTGCTAATGCCTGTAAGTTCAATTAGTGTTGTACTAGTTGCAACTTTAGCCACGAATTTTTTTGCTAAAAAAAGAGGTTTGTTATCTCTGTAATCGTTGTATTAATTGGATTTAGTTTGTTTGTGGCTGTAGGATTTTTAATCGCGTTTTTGTGGAGTGTAAAAAGTGGGCAGTACTCTGATACTTATACTCCATCCGTTCGTGTGCTTTTCGAAGATGAAAAATCAAAAAAAGAAAAAGAAATAGTAAAAGAAACAAAAATTAAAGAAGAGAACAAACTTGATAATTAACTTACAACTTCAAATAAAGGAGCCCCTATGCAGTTAGAGAAGTTCAGTTACGATAATAAAATCGTAAGAGACTTTACTATAGCATCATTGGTTTTCGGTGTTGTGGGTATGTTGGTTGGTGTGCTTATTGCAAGCCAGCTTTTTGCCCCTGATCTGAATTTCAGTATTCCGTTTTTAACATTCGGAAGACTTCGTCCCTTGCATACCAATGCTGTTATTTTTGCTTTTGTTGGAAATGCGATTTTTGCAGGCATTTATTATTCGCTTCCACGCCTACTTAAAACCCCAATGTTCAGCACGCTGTTAAGTAGAATCCATTTCTGGGGATGGCAACTAATAATTGTAGCCGCTGCAATTTCACTTCCGCTTGGTCTTACTTCCAGCAAAGAATATGCTGAACTTGAGTGGCCTATTGATATTGCTATAACTCTTATTTGGGTGGTGTTCGGTATCAATATGATAGGAACATTAATCAAGAGAAGAGAGAAACATATTTATGTTGCAATTTGGTTTTATCTTGCTACCTGGGTTACCGTTGCTGTTTTACATATCGTAAACTCTTTTGAAATTCCCGTAAGTTTATTTAAAAGTTATTCATTGTACGCCGGTGTGCAGGATGCTTTAGTTCAATGGTGGTATGGTCATAATGCAGTTGCATTCTTTTTAACAACCCCTTATCTCGGTTTGATGTATTACTACTTGCCCAAAGCCGCAAACAGACCAATTTATTCATACAAACTTTCAATCATACACTTTTGGGCGTTGATATTTTTATATATCTGGGCTGGCCCACATCATCTACTTTACTCAGCTTTACCTGATTGGGCACAATCATTAGGAACAGTTTTTTCAATTATGTTAATTGCTCCATCCTGGGGAGGTATGATAAACGGACTTTTAACTTTACGAGGTGCCTGGGATAGAGTTAGAGAAGATCCAATATTAAAATTTATGGTTGTTGCTGTAACAGCCTACGGTATGTCCACATTTGAAGGTCCAATGCTTTCACTAAAAAATGTAAACGCATTTGCTCACTTTACAGATTGGATTATAGCTCACGTACATATTGGTGCTCTTGGATGGAACGGATTTTTAACAGCAGGAATGTTTTATTGGTTGGTTCCAAAAATATTTAAAACGGAACTCTACTCTAAAAAGATGGCTAACGTACATTTCTGGATTGGAACTCTTGGAATGGTTTTCTATGCTTCAGCAATGTATTGGTCTGGTGTTGCTCAATCATTAATGTGGAAACAATTTAATGATATGGGAATGTTGCAATATCCTAACTTTTTGGAAACAACACTTCAAATAATCCCAATGTATATTATTAGAGCTTTTGGTGGTACATTGTATTTAGTTGGAATGTTAATGATGGTTTACAATCTTTCAAAAACAATGTTGCAAGGCAAATTAGTTGCAAATGAAGAAGCCGAAGCTACACCAATGCACAAAGAAGGAAAAGAAAAAATTTCACATCGCTGGTTGGAGGGTAAACCTATTTACTTTTTGTTGGCGTCTTTAGTGGTGATATTAATTGGCGGAATTGTGGAATTTGTTCCAACTTTTTTAGTCAAATCTAATATCCCTACAATTGCATCAGTAAAACCTTATACACCACTTGAGCTGCAGGGCAGGGATATTTACATAAGGGAGGCTTGCAATAGTTGTCATTCACAGCTAGTTCGTCCTTTCAGATCCGAAACTGAAAGATACGGCGAATATTCAAAAGCTGGTGAGTTTGTTTATGATCATCCATTTTTATGGGGATCAAAACGTACCGGACCTGATTTACACAGAGAAGGAGGAAAGTATCCAAACTTGTGGCATTATCTGCACATGGAAAATCCACGCTCAATGTCACCGAGCTCAATTATGCCGCCCTATCCTTGGCTGATAGAAAACCAACTTGATATTTCGTTAACATCTAAAAAGATTGATGTGATGAGAACACTCGGTGTACCGTATCCGGAAGGTTATGAAAATCAGGCTAACGATGATTTGATGAAACAAGCAGAAACCATTGCGCTTGATTTGCAAAAAAATGGTGTACCTGCTGAGCCGGATAAAGAAATAATTGCATTAATTGCTTATCTGCAGAGATTAGGCACTGATATAAAAGCAAATCCAGTTGTGGAAAATAAATAGGAATAAAGATGTATAAAGAAATACTACAATCAATAGAAGGAGTTTCGATTTATCCGATTGTTTCTTTGATTGTATTCGTTTTGTTTTTTGCTCTCATCCTTATTTGGATGTTTAAGGTAGATGAAAATTATATAAAGATAATGGAAAACCTTCCTCTTGAAAAAGAGGAAGAAAATAATTTTAACAATACAGGTGATTTATATGAGAAAAAAGTTTAATCATTTCACCGTTTTGCTTGCAGCACTTATTTTGTTTTTTACTTCACCAATTTTTGCTGCAGGTGAATCAGATTTTCCTCCTTCGTATTATGATATTGTTGCGATGTTTCTTATCTCAATTATCATAATTAGCTTTATCGCAATTGTATATTATGAAGGTAGAAAAGGTGTTGCTGAGGAAGAAGTAGTTTTACAAAAACAGCCTTCTGCTTTTGCAAAGTTTAGAAGATACATTACAAAAACAACTCCTGTTGAAACCGAACATGAGTTGCTATTAGACCATGACTATGATGGAATTCGTGAACTTGATAGTAAAATTCCACCATGGTTTTTATGGCTATTTTATTTAACAATAACATTTTCAATTATTTATATGCTTGATTACCATGTGTTTAATTCAAGTCCGCTTCAAGATGAAGAATATGCAATTCAAGTTAAACAGGCAGAAGTTGAACGTGCAGCATTAATGAATTCAGGAGCATTTTTAAATGAAGAATCAGTAACACTTCTTTCTGATCCGGCAGCAATTAATGAGGGTAAACAAATTTACACTACAAATTGTGTTGCTTGTCATGCTGCTGATGGCGGTGGATTGGTTGGTCCGAATTTTACTGATGATAATTGGATTCATGGTGGCGGAATAAAAAATGTATTTAAAACAATTAAATACGGTGTAACTGCAAAGGGTATGATAGCGTGGCAGAGTCAGCTAAATCCAAAACAAATGCAAGAAGTAGCCAGTTATGTTATTTCATTGCACGGAACAAAACCTGCAAATCCAAAACAACCCGAAGGACCAATTTGGACAGAATCTGATTCAACTACTGCTGCATCTAAATGATGTTATTGAAATAATATTGAGAGTGAAATGGAAACTAATGAAACTAAAATTGCTGAAGATAAACAAGAATATAGAAACCAACTTGCAACAGTAACTGATGATGGAAAAAGAAAATGGGTTTACCCGAAGAAACCTTCGGGTAAATTTTATAACGCTAGAACAATTCTTAGTTTTTTTCTTTTAACGTTTTTAATTATAGTTCCATTTATAAAGGTAAACGGTCATCAATTTCTATTGTTTGATTTTTTAAACAGAAATTTTATTCTGTTTGGCATTCCTTTCGGCCCTCACGATTTTCATCTCTTTGTTCTTGCAATGATTTCAATAATTGTTTTTATCATTTTGTTTACTGTAGTGTTTGGAAGAATATTCTGCGGATGGGCATGTCCACAAACAGTATTTTTGGAAATGGTTTTCCGCAAGATTGAATACTGGATTGAAGGAGATGCAAGGGATCAGCGTAAACTTGATGCTGAAGAATGGAATAGCAAAAAACTTTTTAAAAAAGGATTGAAGAATATTATTTTCTTCATAATTGCTTTTTTTATTGCGCATATCTTTTTATCGTACATAATTAGTGTTGATAAGGTTATTTTAATTATTACACAGCCACCAAGCGCACACTTGAGTGGATTTATTGCAATCATTGCTTTCTCACTTATTTTTTATTGGGTGTTTGCTTTTTTCCGAGAACAAGCCTGCACTATTGTTTGCCCTTATGGAAGATTGCAAGGCGTTCTGCTTGATCAGGACTCAATTGTAATAGCCTACGATCATAAACGCGGTGAGCCACGTGGTAAACTAAAAAAAGGTGAAGAAGCATCACCAAAAGGTGATTGCATTGATTGTCATTTATGTGTTGATGTTTGCCCAACCGGAATTGATATTAGAAATGGAATTCAATTAGAATGCGTTAACTGCACAGCTTGTATTGATGAGTGCGATGCAGTTATGGAAAAAATCAATCGCCCTAAGAAATTAATTAGGTATGATTCATTAAACGGAATTGAAAATAAAACAAAGTTCAGAATCACTCCAAGAATGATGCTCTATTCAATAATTCTTGTTGTGTTAGTTGGTGTTCTCGGTTATCTGCTTTCCGTAAGAACCGACTACTCTATAAATGTTTTAAGAACACCGGGCATGTTGTTTCAAGAACAGCCTAATGGAAAAATTAGTAATGTTTATGATTTAAATATTGTTAACAAAACCTTTAATGAAACTCCGGTTCTGATTAAACTCGAAAATCCTGCTGATGGTGAATTAAAATTAGTTGGAAAAAATATTGTATTAAAATCTCAAGAGATTGTTGAAACAAAATTTCTTGTATTGATGGATAAAAGTAAGCTAAGTAAAATGAATACTCCGATTGAAATAGGTATTTACGATGGAAATAAATTGATTAAAAAAGTTAAGACCTCATTTTTAGGACCGGTGGAAATAAATGAAAAAAAGTAAATTTAATTGGGGTACTGGAATTCTCATTACAATTATTGTTTTCATGACGATTACAATTGGCACAGTAATTTTCTTAATGAGTCAGGATGTTGATTTGGTTGCGAGTGATTATTACAATAAAGGAATTCATCATCAAGAGCAGATTGATAGGATAAACAGAACCAATATAATGGGTAATGAAGTTAGCATAAATCCTGAAAATGGTTTTATTAGATTAGTTTTGCCCAACTCATTTGCTAAAAAAAGTCTTATTGGTACAATTCAGTTTTATCGTCCATCAAATTCTAAAAAAGATTTTGCAGTAGCTCTATCTATTGATACAATTGCACAGCAATTAATTTCAACACAAAATATGGATAAAGGTTATTGGAAAGTTAAACTTAACTTTTCACATGAGGCAGCTGAGTATTATAAAGAAAGTTCTTTTGTAATTAATTAAGTGATTGTGGATGAATTTTCAATTGAATGAAAAAATATAATCATTTCGACCGAAGGGAGAAATCTCGTTCCTTTGGTGATTCAGATTTCTCAGTCTCCCAAAGGGATGTCTATGGCAGAAGACTCCTTCGAAATGACCTTTCAGTGTTTAATTTATTTCAATTGCATTCTATTTAATAAAAATGTCACCAGAAATTTTAACAGCATTCTTCGTCGGGTTATTCGGAAGCTTTCATTGTATTGGTATGTGCGGGCCAATTGCAATTGCACTTCCGATTCCAAATTCAGGTAATCTTTCTTTTGTTACTGGAAGATTATTGTACAATCTTGGCAGAGTTGTAACTTATTCTTTTCTTGGTGCAGTTTTTGGGTTACTTGGTTCACGACTTGTAATTTCTGGTTTTCAGCAAAGCATTTCTATCGTACTCGGGATTGCAATTGTAATCGCAGTATTAATCCCACCAAAGTATAAAGCAAAAATAACTCAACATAGACTTATTCAAAAAATAACTACACCATTAAAGTCCGGAATAAGTGATTTATTTAAACGCGGAACTTTTTCCGCTATGTTTTTAATTGGGATTCTAAATGGTTTTTTGCCATGCGGATTAGTTTACGTGGCTTTAGCAGGTGCAATTGCAAGTGGCGATGCAATTTCCGGTTCAGCAGTTATGATTTTATTCGGATTAGGAACTGTTCCAACAATGTTTGCAGCAACAATTTTTGGAAAATTTATTAATCTTAACATTAGAAGAAAAATTACTAAAGCTGTCCCTGTTTTTGCATTAGTGCTTGGATTACTTTTTATTGTGCGCGGAATGGGACTAGGAATTCCATACATCTCACCAAAAATCTCAGCACAAGTTGTTGATGAATCCAATTTGGATTGCCATTAGTTCCAATTTGTAAATTAAAAAGTTAAACCAATCCCTCAAAAATAATTCTTATATTTGACCATCACATTACAATCAAACTTTATGCGCAAGTGGAAAAAAATATTAATTGGCTTGTCTTTAACATTTTTTGTTACATTTATAATAGCTGGCTGGATATTTTACAATATGCTTTCATCATCTCTTCCTCAATATTCAGGAGAGATTTCTTCTTCCAAAGTAATTTCTGATATAGAAGTTTACCGTGATAGCTTTGCTGTTCCATATATTGTTGCGCAATCCGATGAAGATGCCGCTTTTGCTTTAGGTTTTTTGCACGCACAAGAGCGTTTGTTTACAATGGATCTTATTCGAAGAGCTGGTGAAGGAAGATTAAGTGAAATACTTGGCGAGAAAGCAATTCCGTTTGATAGAATGTTTCGGACAGTTGGAATAAAAAGAAACATTGCAAAAAATTTCAATAAATATGATCCAACTGTAATGAAAATTTTGCAAGCATATTCTGATGGAGTGAACGAATATCTTAAAGACCGTAAAGGTGATTTAGCTATAGAATTTGATGTGCTCGGTTATGAACCGGAACATTGGAAACCCATACACAGTTTGATAGTAATAAAAATGATGGCCTGGGAATTAAACATTAGCTGGTGGACTGATCTTTCTTTTGCAGAACTTATACAGAAACTTGGTAAAGAAAAAGTATTAGAAATATTACCCGATTATCCCGAAAATGCCCCAACAATTATTACAGATAACTTTAAATATCTTCCAGCTATTAATTCTACATTTGCAGAAACCGATAAAGCTTTCCGACAAATGATGGGCTGGACTGGAACACACATCGGTTCAAACAATTGGGTTGTTAATGCAAACAAATCTGTATCCGGTAAACCAATTATTGCAAACGATCCTCATCTCGCGTTTAATGCACCGGGCAAATGGTACGCTGCGGTTATTAAAAGTAAAGATTGGAATGCTGCAGGTGTTACTCTACCGGGAGTTCCTGGAGTTGTTATTGGCAAAGGAGAAAATATTTCCTGGGTGCTTACCAATGTTATGAATGATGATGCAGATTTTTATATAGAAAAACTTGATTCATCAAAGACTAAATATTTTATTGATGGACAGTGGCAAAATCTAAAAATCATTAAAGACACGATAAAGGTTAAAGATGGTAAAGATCAGGTAATTACGATTAAGGAATCCCATCGTGGTCCAATAATATCAAACATTCATCCATTTGCATTTATTTATAATAAAGATGATAAAAAAATTCCGCCAATTAGTATGCGATGGTCTGGTAATGATTTTAGCGATGAGATGTTAGCGTTTTATAAAATTAATAAAGCAAAAAACTGGAATGAGTTTCGTGAAGCTGTAAAATATTTTGGAATTCCCGGTCAAAATTTTGTTTATGCTGATAAACAAGGAAATATCGGTTACATAATGGGTGCAAGAATTCCGCTTCGTAACAGTAACAATCCGACTTTGGTTTTTGATGGAACAACTTCGGACAATGATTGGAAAGGATTTGTTTCTACACAGGAAATCCCAATTGTATTAAATCCTACAGAAAATTTTATAGCCTCTGCTAACAATAAAACATTAAAGAACTTTAAATATCATATTTCAAATCTTTGGGAACCTTCATCACGTATTGATAGAATAAGGGAATTATTAACTTTTAAAAAAAAGCACTCCGTTAATGATTTTAAGAAATATCAGATGGATCAAATCTCTCCTTATGCAAGAACTATCGTTCCGTATCTATTAAAAGCTTTTGAGGGAATAAAAGTAAAAGACAAAAATTTGCATACATCTCTTGAGCTGTTGGGTAAATGGGATTATGAATTGAATAAGTACAGCCAGATTCCAGCTATATATTCGGTGTATTTAAAATATTTGCTAAAAAATATTTATTATGATGAAATGGGTGATGATCTTTACAACCGTTTTGTATTTCTTGCAAATGTACCTTACAGAAGTTTGCTGCAGATTTTAGAAAAACCAAACTCAATTTGGTTTGATGATGTAAAAACTAATAAGCGGGAAACTCGCGAAGAAGTTATCAGAAAAAGTTTAGCTGATGCGTTAAATTATCTTGAAGAAAATTACGGAAAAGATTTAGTTAACTGGCAGTGGGGCAGAATGCACAAAGTAACATTTAAACATGCTTTTAGCGGTAATTTTTCTCCTTTAGATAAATATATAAATATTGGTCCTTTTGAACTTGGAGGTGATGGAACAACAATAAATAATACTGAATATCCTTTTACGGAAAGTATCGAAGAGTTCTCGATGTTTCGTCACGGTGAGTTTGATAATGTACTTGGCCCATCAATGAGGTTTATTTATGATTTTGCAAATCCGGATGAGTTTTATTTAATACTTACAACAGGGCAATCCGGAAATGTAATGAGTGATAATTATAAAGATCAGAATCCTCTTTGGCTAACAGGTAGATATATGAAAATTAGAACTGATGAAGAATCGATAAGGAAGAATAAGAACTTTTTGAAGATTATTCGAGAATAGTCGTTGCAAATTCTAGGCAAAAGTGTTTTTCCGGATAGCCACTAACTTCACGAATTATAACGAATTAAGAAAGAATTATTATATTAGAAATGTATTCCTAATAAATTGAGATTGTATGAGAGTAATTGAACATTTAGAAAACGCAAAAAAACCATTAATTAGTTTTGAGCTGATTCCACCTAAGCGCGGCGGCGATATTAAAGGTTTATTATCTGTACTTGATGATATTACAAAATATAATCCGCCATTTATTGATATAACCTCACATGCGGCAGAAGTTATTTACGAAGAAACTTCAACCGGAATTCAGAAAAAAGTAAAAAGGAAAAGACCCGGTACACTTGGTATTTGCGCACTTATTCAAAATAAATATAATATTGACGCTGTACCGCACGTTTTGACAAAAGGTTTTACAAGAGAGGAAACAGAAGATTTTTTAATTGAGTTAGATTATCTGCAAATACAAAATGTTCTTGCTATTCGAGGTGATGATTCAGGTTATGAAAAACCGATTCCGGAAGGTAAAAGTAAAAACAGATTTGCTTCTGAATTAGTTAGTCAGATTATGAATATGAATAGCGGAAAATATTTAGAAGATAGTTTACTTGATGCTCGTCCAACGGATTTTTGTGTGGGTGTTAGCGGTTATCCGGAAAAACATTTTGAAGCACCAAATCTAAAAACAGATATAAAATTTGTTAAAGAAAAAGTTGATGCCGGTGCTGATTATGTTGTTACCCAAATGTTCTATGACAATAAATATTATTTCAAATTTGTTGAGTCGTGTAATGAAATTGGAATTAAAGCCCCAATAATTCCCGGATTAAAAATTTTAACTTCACGAGCGCACTTAACTTCAGTTCCCAAAAATTTCTATATCAATATCCCGGATCAACTTGCTGATGAAGTAATGGCAGCTAAGCCTGAGCATGTTACTGATATTGGGATAGAGTGGGCAGCAAAACAGGTTGAAGAACTTTTAAATAGAAATGTTCCAAGTGTGCATTTTTATATTATGCAAAATTCTAAACCCATCCTAAAATTAATGGAACGCTTAAAGCTTTAATAAAATGGTTGAAAAATTATACAAAGGTAAAAAAATTAAATGGGGCGTTGCCGGCTGCGGAAGATTTGCCGAAAATTCAATTTTACCGGCAGTTAGAATGACACGAAAAAGTTCAGTCATTTCTCTGTACAGCAGAGATATAAACCGGGCAAAATCTCTTGGAGAAAAATTTGGGATCCAAGGCTCATTTAATAATTTTGATGAATTTTTGAAATCGGATATTGACGCTGTTTTTGTTGCCAGTTCCAATGTTCATCACTATGAACAGGTTATCAGAGCGGCTAAGGCGGGCAAAAATATTTTTTGTGAAAAACCCCTTGCAATAACTTCACAGCAAGCTGAAGAAATGGTAAATGTTTGTAAAGAAAACAATGTTTTATTAGCTGTTAATTATGTGCATCGTTTTCATCCACTTGTTATTAAAGCAAAAGAACTTATCGTTAATCAAAAACTTGGTAAGCTTGTTTCAATAGATGTTCACTTTAATATTGATTCTCCACCTGATAATAATTTTAGATTTAAAAAAGAATTAAGCGGTGGCGGTGCACTGCGTGACATTGGAACCCACATGATCGATTTGCTTAGATATTTTGGCGGTGAGATTGAAACAATTGATGGTGTTGTTGGGAATCTAATTTACCAAAGTGAAGTTGATGATTTTGCTTTAGGCATTGTTAAATTTGCTAAAAGTGGATATGGAACTTTTAATGTATCTTTTAATAATAAAAAAGCTTTTAACAGAGTTGAAATTCTTTGCCACAAAGGTGCAATTGCAATTGATAATCTTATTGGGAGAAAATTACTTGCTCCAAAACTTACAATTCTTTTGGAAGATGAAACCAGAAAAAGTTTTCGTAAACGTGGAAACAAAATGGGTTATGTGATAAAATCAGTGCAAAAATCTTTTCTAAAAAATGATACTCCTCATGCAACCGGTGAAGATGGATTAATTAATTTAAAGCTGATGGAAGAATTAGAATTAAAATGTCTTCAAAGAAAAAGTTAGTTGAAATTTGTCATAAGGTTTATGCAAAAGGTTTTGTTGCCGCTTATGATGGAAACCTTTCTTGTAGAACAGCTTCGGGTACAGTGCTAATTACTCGTTCCGGTATTTGCAAAGGTGATGTAAAAGAAAAAGATATTGTTGAAATTGATTTGGGTGGAAAAGTTTTATCTGGTAAACAAAAAATATCGACAGAACATAAGATCCATCTCTATTCTTATCAAAAAAGAAAAGAAATTAATGCAGTTGTGCATTGTCATCCAACATATGCAACTGCTTTTGCCTTGATTGGTGAAGGCTTGAATAAACATTACTTACCTGAAGTATTTTTAACTTTTGGAAAAATACCTTTATGTAAATATGCAACACCTTCAACGGATAGTGTTCCAAAAAGTTTAGAACCACATATTAATTATGTATGGGCAATGCTATTGGAAAATCACGGTGCAGTGACTCTTGGTAAAAGTTTAGATGATGCTTATTACAAGATGGAAAAACTTGAGCACGCGGCTAAAATATTTTTGTTGGCAAGATTAATAGGAAAACCAAAAGAACTTTCTAAAAAGAATATTAGTGCAATATTAAAAATTGCAAAATCCACTTACGGAATTTCTGTAGATAATAGAAATGTATAACGAAATTATTTAAATATGGAAAAAAAACATAAAGTACTTTTACTGCTCGGCGGCACATCACCTGAACGCGAAGTTTCAAAATCAACAGGTAAATCTGTATACCAGGCATTGTTAAATCTTGGTTATGATGTCATTCCTCTTGATCCTGCATATGGGATAAATCAGCCAATTAATGTGGAAGATTATTTTGCGGATTCAGATTACGCTGAAATATCGAATGAAAATTATCTTGATGCTGTTAATCTTATTTCTGCTGAACAAATAAGTGTTGCATTTCTTGCATTGCACGGAAAGTATGGCGAAGATGGAACGATACAGTCTTTATTGGAATTAAAAGGCCTTAAGTTTACTGGTTCTAAGGTTTTATCAAGCGCAATTGCAATGGATAAAATTATGTCAAAAATTCTTTTTGAAGAATATCAAGTTGCAACACCTAAGTGGTTTCACTTTAAAAAGGGTGAACACACTTCAGAAGAGGTAAGAAAAAAAATTGAAAATCAATTTGGATTTCCTGCTGTTATAAAACCTAATGATCAGGGGTCCACAGTTGGATTAACAATTTGTAAATCATCAGATCAGCTTGATGAAGCTATGCATAAGGCATTTGAATATTCAGACAGAATTCTGGTGGAAGAATATATTCCTGGAAAAGAATTAACTGTGGCGGTTATAGATGATGTTGCATTGCCGGTTCTTGAAATCAAACCAAAGCACGGAATTTATGATTACGAGTGTAAATATACTTCCGGAATGAGCGAATACATTGTGCCAGCGGACGTTACAGAAGAAGTTGCAAAATCACTTCAAGAAATAGCGGTACAAGCATGTAAATCACTACGATGCGAAGTTTATGCCAGAGTTGATTTTCGCTTAAGCCCTGATAATAAAGTTTATACTTTAGAAGTTAACACTTTACCTGGAATGACATCATTAAGTCTTGTTCCTAAAATGGCTAAAGCAGTTGGAATAAGTTTCGAACAACTTGTTGAAAAAATTATTGCTTTAAGTTTGAAATGAAATTTTTAGAAAATAAAAAAACACGTTTCTATATTATTTCGGCTGTAGTCATTATTGGAACTTTATATCTTGTATTTAATAGTAATGGCGTTGTTAAATATGCAAAGGTTAAAAGTGAGTTAGAAGATTTGAATGCGCGAATATCTCAACTGGAAGAAGAGAATAGATCACTTGAAGTTGAAATCGATTCATTAAAAAGAAGTGTTCCTGCCAAGATTGAAAAGATTGCTCGAGAAAACTATGATATGATTAGACCAAATGAAAAAAGATTGAGTTTAAGCCAGAAGAATGAGAATGAATGTCATTGCTAATCCCTAAAAGATGAATCAGTCTTGAAAGTTAGTTACCACTTAAATATTATTTAACTTTTTAATTCAATGATTGCTTCACCGAAGACTCCTCTCAATGAATAACAAATAACAAATAATGAATAGCAAAATTACAATTCCTACCACACCGCTCGCAGAAAGAATCCGCCCACAAACTATAATCAATTTTTTTGGACAGCAGCATTTACTCAGTTCAGGAAAACCAATTCGTTTGATGATTGAGAATGATACTCCCTCATCATTTATATTGTGGGGACCGCCTGGGACAGGTAAAACAACTATCGCAAGAATTATTGCAAATCAAACTAAAGCAGAATTTTTTCAAATAAATGCAGTTTCTAGCGGGGTGAAAGATATTCGTTCCATTATAGATATCGCAACTCGAAATAAAGATTTAAATAAGCGTACTATTCTTTTTATTGATGAGATTCATCGCTTTAATAAAGCTCAGCAGGATGCATTGTTAAGTTCGATTGAATCAGGTGTTTTAATTTTAATTGGTGCTACCACGGAGAACCCATCTTTTGAAGTTATTCCGGCTTTACGTTCTCGTGCAAGAGTTTTCGTGCTGGAAGAATTATCCAAACTTGATTTGATTGATATTTTAAAATCCGCAATTGAAAAAGATGGGTTTCTAAATCAACTAAACGTTAAAGTTATTGATGAAGATTTTCTAATTTATCTTTCCGGCGGTGATGCAAGGATAATGTTAACAATATTTGAAGCTGCTGTAATTCAGGAAATTGATAAAAATGAAATTGTTCTGTCAAAAGAAATATTTGAAAATATCGTACAAAGAAAAAATATATTGTATGATAAAGATGGAGAAGAACATTACAACGTAATATCGGCTTTTATAAAAAGTATTCGCGGCAGTGATCCAGATGCCGGACTTTACTGGTTAGCCAGAATGTTAGAAGGTGGTGAAGACCCGTTATTTATAGCAAGAAGATTAATTATTCTTGCTTCTGAAGATATTGGGAACGCTTCTCCAAACGCGCTTGTACTTGCGGAAGCTGCATTTAGTGCCATCCATAAAATTGGAATGCCGGAAGCACGAATAATTCTTGCACAGTGTGTCACTTATCTTGCTTCATCGCCAAAAAGTAATGCGTCTTATCTCGGAATTGAAAGTGCATTGGGTGAAGTTAGAAAAAATCCTTTAAGTAAGGTCCCAAATCATTTACGTAATGCACCTACTAAATTGATGAAGGAAATTGGATACGGAAATAATTATAAATACGCTCACGATTTTGAAAATCATTTTGTGGAAGAAAATTATTTACCCGATGATTTGAAGAACAAACAATTTTATTTCCCTTCAGAAAATGGACAGGAAAAAAAACTTAATGATTGGCTCAAGTTTTTGTGGAAGTCTAAAAAGAAATATAAATAATGTCCGAGAATCAACTTACTTGTAAAATCTGTAATGGCATTTCAAAAAATAAAATTCTTAAAGTACGAGAAATGTATTTTGGAACCCGAGAAGTTTTTGATTACTTGGAGTGTTCAAACTGCGGATGCCTTCAACTACTAAATCCACCAAAAAATTATTCCGCTCATTACCCACAAGATTATTTCACGTATCAGCAAAAACATGAAAGTAAGTTTAAAGCCTTGCTCAATCGTTTGCGTGATAGAGCTGCATTGGGAGAAAAAACTTTAATTGGAAGTATTATATACAAAAAATTTGGTGAACCTACCTATATAACTCGATTAAAGATAGCTGGTGTCGGGTTAAATGATTCAATTCTTGATGTTGGCTGCGGTAAAGGAATTCTTTTGCATAAAATGAAAGAATCCGGTTTTAATAAAGTAATTGGTCTCGATCCTTTCCTAGATGAAACAATCACATATAAGAACGGATTAAAAATTATAAAACAGAACTTTGATGAATTTGCGGGTAAGTTTGATTTTATAATGTTCAATCATTCATTTGAACATATGGAAAAACCTGATGAAGTGATGAAGCAATCCAACAAACTTTTGAATAAGGGAAAATATTTGTTGATAAGAATTCCGGTTGCCGATTCTTATGCTTTTAAAAAATATAGAGAAAATTGGTGTTCTCTAGATGCACCGCGACACTTATTTTTACATACAACAAAATCTATTCAGATTTTAGCTCAAACTTGCGGTTTCGAAGTAAAGAAAATTAATTATGATTCCCGAAGCTGGCAATTGTGGGGAAGTGAACAATATTCTAAAAATATTTCTTTGATGGATAAACGATCATACTATGTTAATCCCAAAAATTCAATCTTCACCAAAAAAGAGATTGTTGAGTTTGAAAAGAGAGTATTAGAATTTAACAAAAATGGAGAAGGTGATCAGGCGGAATTTTATTTGCAGAAAATAAACTAACTCACATCAACATAAACATCTTTCCGGGTAATTGTTTTACAATCCCTTTAAATTCTAACGAAAGTAAATTAACAAGACAGTCTGAAGTCGACAATTCAGTTTTCTCAGCGAGTATATCTATGTGTAAAGGTTCATTTAGTAGACAATTATAAATTTTCTCTTCAAAGATTGTTAAATCTTTTTGCTGCTTAGGAATGTTTTTGCCAAGAATAGGCTTAAGTTTCAATTCAAGTTCAATTAAAATATCTTCTGCACATTTTATTAACTCTGCCTCGCCTCTCTGAATCAGCATATTCGTTCCTTCGGATTGCTTAACTCCAAGATTACCCGGAATAGCGAACACCTCACGGTTTTGGTCAAGCGCCAATCTTGCGGTTTGCATTGCACCGCCGGTTATTGCAGTTTCGATTACTAAAGTACCTAATGTTAAACCGGAAATGATTCTGTTACGCTTCGGAAAATTTTCTGCATTTGGAATCGTACCAAGACTGAATTCCGAAATGATGACACCTTTTTCTTTAATCTCATTAAACAGCTTTTTATTTTCTGCTGGATAAATTATATCCAATCCAGAACCGATTATAGCAATTGTTCTTCCATTATTTTTTAATGCTGATGAATGGGCAACAGAATCAATACCTCTTGCAAGGCCGCTTACGATCGTAATATTTTGTTCAACTAAATCGGTAACAATTTTTTCAGTTTGGATTTTACCGTAGTTAGTAGGCATTCGCGTACCAACAACCGCAAGTGAATATTTATCTTTCTCATCAAATTCACCAATTACATAAAGCACCAAAGGCGGGTCATAAATCTTTTTTAGTAGTTGTGGAAAATCCTCATCCCATACAGTAATTATTCTACCTCCGAGCTTTTCTAAAGCCGTTAATTCTTTTTTAAGAAATTTTTGTATGGAATCCTTTTGTGACGAGATTTTTCTAATGCGTGATGCTAGTTCTTTGCTAATACCTTCGGTTTCGATTAAATCGGATGAAGATGCGGAAAGGATGTTTGATAATTTTTTAAATTGTGCAAGTAAATTTCTAATCTTAGCGGGACCAATTCTATCTACTGAAAGCAGAAGAAATAAATCGGTTAGTTGTTCAAAAGTTAGTTTGCCCAATTTTTAAATGTGAATTGAATTAAAAAAAATTATATGTTAAGCTGAAATTGTTTCAGCTTCTTTTATATTAAATAGATTCCGGAATAATTCGCCGCGGCGAACGGAATGATTCACAAAAAAATTAGTTTTCTGATCTTGTGTACTCTTCAGTTTGAGTGATTTCTTTCTTACGATATAAAATCGAAGCAGGCATCACAACTACAAAACCAAGAAAAAGTAAAATAGGCGATACAACAAGTGATGATGAACTATTCCATTCACCTAGACTCATAAAATAAAAACCAAATATTATAAGTAAGGCGCCTAATCCAAACAAAAGGTAATTTGTTTTTTCCCAATAAATATTAAAAGGAGAAGGAAGAGATTTTGCACTGGTTTTTACATTTTTCTTTTTGTCTTTACTGCCATAAATACTCCGGGTTTAAAATAAGAACCCGGTGACGGGGAATCACCGGGCCTGACTCATTCATATCAAAGGGCAGGGGAGAACCCTTTGAAAGAGTCGATTGAAAAATAATTTGATAAATGTTATTTGTCAAGTATTATGTGATATAAATTATTTACTTATTTGATATACTATTTTTCTAATAGTATCAAACTGTAAATACGGATATTCAGCTCTAATTGCATCAATTGCATCACCGGCACTTAATTTTCCGGATCTAAGCTGTTTAAATTTTTTCCTAATCTGATAATCTCTTACAGCTTTATCATCGATTAAGCCGTGAGAATCAAGTAAATCAAAAATATCATCACTGATAAGTTCGGATAATGGATTATCGATTTTTGCTTTTATTTCTCTCATCACGCGTTCCTCCTAATAAGTTAGTGATTGCAGTTACCTAAAAGTGACGTATCAAATCGTATAAAAACACTCCATTATTAGTTTATGTAATGATAACAAAAAACCGACCAGAGAAATTCCCTAAATCGGTACATTTACTACTCTGGTTAATTTTCCAACAATTAAATATTTAGACGCACGAAAATTAAAACAGTAGCAAATCGGTTATAAATTTTTTCCTTTGATTATTTCTGATGCAAATATTGACAGAAAATTACATAATGTCAAGTAATTTTTAGATTCTAAATAAATCGATACTTCTAAATAATGGAAAGCATTCGTTGTTATTCCTTTCGCCTTGGCGAATTATTTTGGAATCTAATAATTTGATACTGAAATAAATTCAGGATGACGTTATAGTTTTAGTTTTCAATAGTCTTTCAACAAGTAATCCGTTTTATCAACTATTTAATCTTAAAAAGATATTGTAAATTTGAGAAGAATTAATTCATCACTTACAGATTAATTTCAAAAATAAATATGAAAACAGCATTGATAACCGGAATTACAGGACAAGACGGAGCTTATTTAAGTAAGTATCTTTTAGAAAAAGATTATAAAGTAATTGGAATAACCAGAAACCTGCAATCCGGAAATTCAAATGGATTAAGTTTTCTTGGAGTTGAAAACGATGTTCAATTAGTTGAAGCAAACGTTTTTGATCTCTCCAATATTATCCGCTTATTAGAAAAATATAAACCTGATGAATTCTACAATCTTGCTGCACAAAGTTCTGTCGGATTATCATTCGAACAGCCGATCGGCACACTTGAGTATAACATTATCTCTGTAGCAAATATTTTAGAAGCTATTCGTATTGTTGATAAGAATATAAAAATCTATCAATCATCCAGCAGTGAAATGTATGGTAATGTTGCTAAGGATAAACTTCCGATTGATGAAGATTTTATTATTCATCCTGCAAGTCCTTATGCAATTTCTAAAGCTGCTGCACACTGGACTTGCGTAAACTACCGCGAAGCTTACAATTTATTTATCTCAAGCGGTATTTTATTTAATCACGAATCCGTACTTAGAAGACAAAATTTTGTTACAAAAAAAATTATTTCATCTGCAATTAAAATTAAAAAGAACCTTCTTGATGTTCTAAGGGTAGGCAATACATCCATACAAAGAGATTGGGGCTATGCACCTGAATACATAAAAGTAATGTGGAAGATGCTAAACGTACCCAAACCAAATGATTACATAATCTGCACAGGCGAAGCGCACACTTTACAAGAGTTTATTAATAAAGTTTTTGTAAAACTCGGACTTGATCCTGAGAAACTAGTAAAATTTGATAAAGCGCTTTACCGTCCTGTTGAGCTTGAAGTAATTTACGGCAATCCTAAAAAGGCAAAAAAAGAATTAGATTGGAATTACTCTCTATCATTTGATGAACTGATTGATAAACTAATTGAAGATGAAATGAAATACCAGGAATGGTGGATAAGCAGGAATAAATAATTGCTTGCTCACAAATGAAAAATGCTCTTATTGTCTTTACTCTCATTATAATTCGGTTATTTTAGAATTAGTTCTTTCTGTTAAATTATTTTTATTTTTCATAGGGGCTCTTTATGAAAAAGTTAGTTTTGGTCTCGGTTCTACTAATTCAGTTTTATACGACTTCGAATATCATCGCACAGACAAACGCACTTTATGATATATTCCCATTAGCTAAATGGAATAAATATACTTACAACTATTTGTTTACTGATTCAACTTACTATGTTGGTTCATTCGAATCTTTTCAGCAGGATTCTGGAAGAATAAATTATACTATAATTGATTCTGTAAACTTTGTAAGTAGAATTGAATGGACTGTTGAGCAAGAAATCGATTTAACTGAAAGAATCATCACTCCACTAATAGACTCAACATTTAAGATTAATAAGAAATTTTATTTTGTATTAACTGAATTATTGGAAAATGATCACCCATTATCTGCAAGCCCTCAATCTGGGGATTCTGTTGATACTTGGGGAAGAATTGGCATATGGGATTTTCCAGTTTATGCACCAAATAATACGACTATTATAATCAATAGATTTAATTCAAATATTCAATTTGAAATTTGTAATAATTTCTCAGACTTTTTGGATTCACTATGGTTTGACAGCGAAAGAGGTTTATATAAGCGAATTTTTAAAACTACATATTTAGGTAATCATCAAATTTATACACAAACTAAAATTAATTTTGAGGGAGCAATTGTTAGTAATGATGATAGAACATTTATTTATCCCAATAAATACTTATTAAACCAAAACTACCCAAACCCATTTAACCCAAGTACAAATATAAGTTGGCAAACGCCAGTTAGTTGTTGGCAAACATTAAAAGTTTATGATGTTTTAGGAAATGAAGTTGCAACTTTAGTAAATGAGTACAGACCAGCAGGAAGTTATGAAATAGAATTTAATCCAGCATCAAGTATCAAGAATCCAGCATCTGGGATATACTTCTATCGCTTGCAAGCTGGTGAGTATTTTGAAACTAAAAAAATGATTTTGTTGAAGTAATGGAGAGAAAATGAAAAAAGTAATTAGACTATTCTTGATAATTTTCTTAGACATAATATTATTTAATGAACATATTTATTGCCAGGTTGATACACTTTGGACCAACCAAAGTTATATCGGCACTTTAGATGGATATAGTTCTGTGAAACAAACACTAGACGGTGGTTACATAGTTACCGGCTATGAGTATTGGGTTGTTCCTTTCTTTGTCGATATAGATTGTATTTTGGTTAAGTTTAATGTGCAAGGTATGATTGAATGGAAGAAAATATTTCACAATTTAACCTTTGATGCGAAAGGATATTGTGTTCTGGAAACCTCCGATAGTAATTATTTTATTACCGGGTATAAATTTGATTATTCAAATATTGAAGGTTCTTATGATCTTCAATTGATTAAAACAAATGATATTGGCACTATCCTTTGGGATAAGTCTATAGGAGGTTCTTCATGGGATGTTGGATACCAGGCAAAAGAAATTCCTGAAGGAGGATTTGTTGTCATTGGTGAGACAAGATCATATGGTGTTTCAGAAAAAAATATTTTTCTTATTGAAACAGATAGTATGGGCGATACATTATGGACCCGAGCATTTGGCGGAGCAGGTGATGATATTGGTTGTTCGATTGAACTAGCAAATGATGGAGGATATGTTTTAGCTGGTCATTCTAATTCTTATGGTGCTGGACCAAACGATGTTTTGTTGATTAAAACAAATAGCAATGGAGATTCGTTGTGGGCAAAAGTTTATGGTTATTCAGGTACTGACTGCAAAGCATATTCGATTAATTCAACGAGTGATGGAGGTTATATTATTGCTGGTCAAATATATGCAAGCAGTACAGGTAACTCTAATGTGTTATTAATAAAGACTGATGAATTTGGAGATACATTATGGACAAAAAGTATTGGAACTCAACTGAATGAATATGCATATTCAGCGCAGCAAACTGTTGATGGAGGGTATATTATTTCAGGAACTAATGGTGATGTTCTACTTATAAAAACAAATGAATTGGGAGAAGTTCTTTGGACAAAAAGCTGGGGTGGTCAATGGGATGAAGCAGGATTTTCAGTTCAGCAAACAAGTGATAATGGTTATGTTATCGCAGGTCATCGAGATATAGCTAATATGGTGTCGGACGGCTGGCTGTTAAAAACCAAACCAGATATAACTGTCATTGAGGAAGAAAATTCAAGTTTACCTGAAAAATTTATACTTCAACAAAACTACCCAAACCCTTTTAACCCAAGTACAAAAATAAGTTGGCAGGCACCAGTAAGTGGTTGGCAAACTTTAAAAGTTTATGATGTTTTAGGAAATGAAGTTGCAATTTTAGTTGATGACTATAGAAATGCAGGAAGTTATGCAGTTGAATTTAATGCAAGCAACTTACCAAGTGGAGTTTATTTCTACCAACTAAAAGCTGGTTATTATGTAGAAACTAAAAAAATGATTTTGTTGAAGTAAAAATAAATGAGGAGAGATTGAAAATTAAACTAGCATTAGTAGTATTGTTTTTATTTGGCTTAGCCGGGTTTTATTTAAGTCTAAACTATTCTAGTAGTTTTAACAATTTTGTGTTTTCAAATATTATAAATCCATATGATCCGCTCGAAGTGCAAAATTCAATGCCAGATAAAAAAGAATCTCAAGCTAATGAAGGTTGGGAAGATCCACGAGGGTTGTTTCCCATTTTTGGATATAATTTGCCCAGTAAATCAAAGGATCTCACCTCATCTTTCAAAATAATTGAAAAAGGTGGAATAAATATTATTATTAATGGTAATATGGGCTGGATGCCGGATCCATATAAAGTTAAAGATGCATTTGAAAAATTGGGGTATTCAAAATTAAAGTGGCTTGCAATCATGGAGAATGAATGCAAGGACGATTTTATATATAGAAATTCAAATGATGACACAAATAGTAAAATAAAACAATACCTAAAAAATTTTAATCAGAATTATATTTATGGTTGGAATATTTGGGATGAGCCCGGTACAAATAGAGAACTTTGTGTTCCACTTAATTTAGTACCTAATGACGATTATGCTGATATAGATAGAATGGTAGAACAGATTAGAACAGATTCCTCGTTCAATAAAAAACTGGATTTTGTAAATCTTTTTCCAAATTATTGGGATGGCACTCCAACAGCTGAAGATTATGAAAAATATATCGATGCTTTTATCACCTCTCAGAAATTTAAACCCAGAGTTTTGTGTTTTGATAACTACCCTTTACTTAAAACTGAATTTGGTGGTTTCAGAAATAACTATTATTCCAATCTAGATATCATAAGAAAAAAATCTCTTGAGTATAATATTCCATTTTGGATGGTTGTTCTTTCAAGCGAGCACCTTAGTTATAAAAAGCCAACATTTGAGGAAATTAGTTTTCAGGTTTATTCTGCATTAGCATATGGTGCAAAAGGTATTGGTTACTATCAATACTCAAAAGTTATGAGGACCAGGGTTATCGATCCTGGATATTGGAAGAGAATATTGATAATCCGAATGTTGCAGATTCTCTTCACGGTCCTCTATTTGTTCCCATTCAAAAGCTAAACGAGAACATTCAAACAATTGGAAAAATTTTAACGCACCTTAAATCAGTTAAAGTTATTCACACCTCAGATTATCCCAACAAGCAAAAAGAAATTGCTCAATCTTTATTTAAGAACAATCTATCTAATAGTTTGATAAAACAAATTACAAATAATGAGGAATCGAACATCGATCCTAAATTATTAATTGGGGTTTTTGAAGAAATGAATAACACCGCGTCAGGAGGTAACTATTTGATGATAGTTAATAAAGATGTTGGAAAAGGTTCAAATATTACTGTTGCGTTGAATAGTCCATATAGAATATTTAAGTTTGATAAAGATAATGGTGAAAGTATTCTGATTGCGTCCAGTGATAAAATTAGTTTACAAATTTCACCTGGTTCAGGTGAACTGCTTTATATAAGGTAGATTTGTTTAGGGAAAAATATGAAAAACACTTCAAATTGGGCTGCACTTACTTTTCTATTTTTTATTATTAATTCATTCTTGGTGTTTTCTCAATCAGGCTGGATACAACAAGTAAGTGGTACAGTTCAAAATTTAACCTCAATATTCTTTATCGATTCAAATAAAGGATTTATTATTGGCAACGCTGGCACACTCCTTAAAACAACTGATGGTGGAACAACTTGGAATTCACAATCTATCGGGACAACAGTCAATCTAAAAACCATTTCATTTTTAGATTCTGTTAATGGATATATTTTTGGAGGAGGTAATACTTTCTATAAAACCGCAGATGGTGGAATTAGTTGGTTAAATTTAAGTGATAGTATAAAATATTCATTTGCTGCTATATCATTCCTTGATTTGCAAAATGGAATTGCAATTCAATCAACTAATAGTGATACAGCAAATATATATAAGACAACAGATGGAGGATTAAGCTGGAGTTATTTATCAAAAGTAGATAATAATGGATATTTCATCCGTTTACTGGATATCTATTATTTGGATGAAAATAATATAGTTGCTGTTGGATATGGACCAGTTTTGCAATTATCTACCAATCAACTGATGGAGGGATAACCTGGTTTTTTAGACTAAGTGGTGGAGGTTCAAGTAGTTAGTTATGGATATAACAAGATGCAATTTATTAATTCCAACTACCGGTTTCCTTTTAGCTAATGGAGGAATGACTTCGCAGTATAGGGCTTACATTTACAAGACTTTAAATGGTGGTACAAGTTGGGTAAACGTAAATTCAACGCTTCCTTTATGTAGGAGTATTTTCATGCTTGATGAAAATAATGGGTATGCTGTCGGAAATGATCAATTTTATCTGGGTAATGCAAAACCTGGAGCAATTTATAGGACGAATAGTGGAGGAAATTATTGGGTAAAACAAATTAGTAATACAACTAAAAAATTAAATGACCTTTATTTTTTAGATTTAAATAATGGAATAGTTATAGGGGATAGTGGAATAATTCTTAAAACAACAAATGGTGGTGAATCTAATTTTTTTCAAAACCTATATATCCCACAAAAATTCAACTGAATTGTTTTTGCCGATTCAATTTAAAATGGAGTAGTGTTCCAAATTTATTGCGTTACGAATTACAAGTTTCTAAAGACATATCCTTTTAATCATTAGTTTTAAGCTTGAAAAATTTAACCGACACTCTATACCTATAATGTTCTCTTAAGAATGCTACAAAGTATTATTGGAGAGTAAAAACAGTACTTTCTTCGGGATATGAAAATTGGTCTTTAGCTTGGAATTTTACAACAATTGATTATCAGTATAATTTATTATCTCCACCTAACAATTCAACTGCATTGTTATTACCGATTGAATTTAAATGGAGCAGTGTTCCAAATGTTTTACGTTACGAATTACAAGTTTCTACAAACTCATCCTTTAGTGGTTCCACACAGTCGTTTACAAATTTAACTGACACATCATACAAAGCTAATTCGCTTAATTATGCTACACAGTATTTTTGGAGAGTAAAAAGCATCCTTTCCTCAGGTTACGAAAATTGGTCGCCAGTTTGGAAATTTACTACAACTGATTATCCTGACATTTTATTAGCACCGGAAAACAATTCAATAAATATTCCTACCACTGTAAAACTTTTATGGAAAAGAGCTACTAATGCTATATCATATTTAGTTCAAGTTTCACTCGATTCAACTTTTACAGACTCGTCATTTAGCTATAATGTTGAAGATACTCTAAAGGTTTTGGAAAATCTAAAAAGCTACCGAAAGTATTTTTGGAAAGTACAACCAACATTGTCAGATGGCAATGAAGGTTGGTCCGAAATATGGTCATTCACAACGTTGCCGCTACCAATAACATTTAAATTATATCAGAACCATCCAAATCCGTTTAATCCTAATACAACAATTAGCTATCAATTACCAATTGCTTGTAATGTAAGATTAAAAATTTATGATATTTTAGGAAATGAAGTTGCAACACTAGTTAATGAAGAAAAACCTTCAGGAAGTTATAATGTAGAATTTACAACTAATAATTTAAGCTCAGGTATTTACTTTTATCGTCTACAGGCCGGTAATTTTATTGAAACTAAAAAGATGATATTATTAAAATGAGTACTCAGTAGTCTTAACTAAGTAATTAATTATTTAATATCTTAATAAATATTTAATAAGCTAGAAATATTATTATTTATAACAATAGGTCACTTTAAAAACGTCAAGATTAAAAAACTAAAAGTGAAATCTCTTTGAAAATTTTAAAAATTAGTATTGTTCAGCTTCCAAAAAAAAATTATGTTAGAGCTAAGTCTTTATATTCTATTTTGAGAATTGTTTAAGAGTTAATAAAATTTGTTATTAAAAAAGTTCAGAAAAATAATTCAGCAAAAAGAAAAAAAGACTGTATTAGAGAACTTTTTATCTCTCACCTTTTTACAAATTGCAACTTACCTGCTCCCACTAATAACTTTACCTTATTTAGTTCGTGTTCTTGGCCCAGAAAATTTGGATTGATTGCATTTGCCCTGGCATTTATAAGATATTTTATGCTTATAACGGATTTTGGGTTTAACCTATCAGCAACTAGAGAAATCTCAATTTATAGAGATGATATAAAAAAGGTTTCTAAGATTTTTTATTCAGTTTTTATTATTAAGGCTTTACTCGCAATTATATCTTTGTTAATAATTGTTTTTGTGGTCAATTACTTTGATAAATTTAGTTCTGATAAAATGGTGTATTATTTAACATCATTATCAATACTTGGATGGATCATGTTTCCCCAATGGTTTTTTCAAGGTATTGAAAATATGAAGTTTGTTACATTGTTTAATGTTTTATCAAAGCTTTTCTTTACAATTTCTGTTTTTATTTTTATAAAAACTCAAGACGACTATCTTATTTTGCCACTCCTAACTTCTTTAGGATTGATATTTTCGGGTGTGTTTTCATTAATTGTTTCTCTACGTTTTTTTAATCTTAAATTTGAATTGCCAGCTTTTTCTGAAATAAAGCATCAGTTTATTGAGGGTTGGCATGTTTTTGTTTCAAATATTTCAATTAATTTATATACAACAAGTAACAGTGTATTACTTGGTTTCTTAACTAATAATCAGGTAGTTGGGTATTATTCAGCTGCGGAGAGAATTTTTATTGCTTTTCAACAGTTGGGGATGCCGCTTTTCCAAGCACTCTTCCCATATTTTTCAAAACTCATAATTGATAACCGTGAAAAGCCATTAGCTTATTCAATAGGCTCTTTAAAATTACTCTGCTTGTTACATTATTTATTTCTTTATTTTTATCAATTTTTTCTTCTATAATAACCAAAATATTACTTGGGCCGGATTACAATAAGAGCATAATAATCTTGAGTTTACTTTCCTGGGTCATTTTGTCAAGCTGGGGTAATTACATTCTTGGTATTCAAGGATTGGTAAACTTTGGTTACAAAGAAGTTTTTGCTAAGATAGTTTTAATTTGCGGTTTACTCCACATAGTTATTCTATTTTTTGCTATCAACTTTTTTGGATACATTGCTGTTCCAATAGTATGGTTTTTAACAGAAAGCGTTATTTTTATTATAGAATATATATACTTAAGAAAACTTAAAATATTAATTTAATTATCATCATGTTGTTCAATCTAAAAAAAACGATCAAACTTGCATTTTTTAAAATAAAATGGAGAAATAAAAATAAAATTAATAGAACCTCAGCAGGTAGCTTATTCCCTATTAATAAAGTTGAGGTCGGAAAATTTACTTATGGCCCATTAAATATACATTACTGGGGTGCAGAGAATGAGTTTCTAAAGATTGGTGATTTTGTATCTATTGCTGAAGGTGTCCAATTCATTCTTGGTGGGAATCATGGGTATAAATCATTAACTACATTTCCATTCAAAGTGGTCTTCAAGCATGAGAAGTTTGAAGCGACCAGTAAGGGACCAATTAAAATTCACAATGATGTATGGATTGGGATGAGTGCTATAATATTATCAGGGGTTACCATTAATCAGGGGGCAATTATTGCCGCGGGAAGTGTGGTTACGAAAGATGTACCCCCTTATGCAATCGTTGCCGGTAATCCAGCAAATGTCATAAAATATAGATTTGAAGAAAATATTATAAAAAAATTATTGAATCTAGACCTTTCCAAAATAAATCAATCTTTCATTATAGAGAATCTGGCTATGTTATATGGAAATATCAATGAAGATTTGATTGATGGGTTGTTTTCAAAATTAAAATAAACGATTTAAATATCATCGTTCTGAAGGATGTGGGAAGTACAACTTTTGTAATTCAAATCGATTAAAATTATAGGGTAAACTCATCTTATTCAATAAAGCCTTCTGAGTATCAAGATTAAATGGAAAGACTATATTATATCCATAAACAGTAACAAGATTTAGTTCCCAGATTTCGCATTGCAAAAAGCATATTAGGGTATTTTAGATTTTTATCGACCTCAGTTTATTTTTGTATTATTTAATAATATGCAGTATCCAATTCTAAAGGCATTGTCATATCTTAACTAAAAATATTAACTTTGTACTATTCTAAATTAAAATCAAATTAATGGATTAAAGATGGCTAATAACCCAGCTGAAGTAAAATCTAAAAAAATCGAAGATTTATTAATAATTCTTGTCAAATATCGGAAAATTATTTTTATTAATGTTTTAATAATAACCATTGCTGCAGTAATAATTAGTTTGATGATTCCAAATAGATATACTGCTACAGCCTCCTTCATTTCACCAAAGAAAAAGGGTGGGCTTTTTGGTGATATAGCAGGATTTTCAAGCACAATTAAGGATCTATCAAAGACTTTGGGCGGAAGGTTGGGAACTGTTTCAGATGAGGCTTATAACTATCTCGTCATTCTTCAGAGTAGAACAGCATCAGAAAAGGTAATCAAAAAATTTAATTTACGCGAAATATATGAAATTGATAATGATAAACCATATGAAGATGTAATAAAGGCATTAGAAAATAATGTTAGTTTTAATATAGAAGACGAGGGTAATATCGTAGTCTCGGTAACTGACGAATTACCTAAAAGGGCTGCCGAAATGGCGAACTTTTATGTTCAAATTTTAAATGAAATTAGTCTAGAGCTAAATGTTACAGAATCACGTAATAATCGTGAATTTATAGAAAAAAGATTTTTGCAGGTTCAAAGTGATATTGTAATCCTTGAAGACAGCTTGAAAAATTTTAGTAAGAAGTATAACGTATTGGAAATGAAAGAGCAGATGAAGGCTGCAATAACTGTAGCAGCTGAAATACAAGCCAAAGCAGAGGTGGCAAAGATTGAAAGAGACTTATTGAAAATGAATTTTGGAGATGATAATCCACTCGTGTTGCAAGCGGATCTTAAAGTAAAAGAAATAAATAAAAGATTAAGTAGTATGAAATTTGGAGAAAATGAAAATTTAAGATCATCGTTAAACTTATTTATTCCTTTTGAAAATGTTCCTGAGACCGGTATTCTTTATATTAGATTAATGAGAGATTATGAAATTCAGAATAAATTATTAGAATTTATTTACCCAATTTATGAGCAAGCTAAAATTGAAGAACAGAAAAATCTGCCAGTGGTTTTAGTTGTTGATAAAGCCATTTCTCCAGAGAAAAAATCTTCTCCCAAACGTTCTTTAATTGTCTTTGGTGCTTTTTTAATTTCATTTTTCTTTTCGTTGGGTTATGTTCTTATTAAGGAATCTTACAAATCAATTCAATCTGATGATGTGAGATTTAGAAAAATTAGGGCAGAAATTATTGACCCGCTAAAATTTACTTTTAAATCAAAGAAATCTTCTTAGATAAAAGAATAATGCTTCTTTCTGAATTATATAAGCTGAGGTATTTGCTACTTTTAGAATTATCTCTTTTGATAGTTTTTGCTATGTTGGAACTGATCCCTTTTTTAGCTTTGTTTTCTATTATCCTCTTATTCCCATTAATATATTTAATTTTCAAATTACCAATAATCGCAGTTCACATATTAATTTTTTCAATATTAGTAGATGCGATCATACCATTTAAAGATATGTCTAGGGGTCCCACCTTATTCATTGAAGAAATATTTTTAGGTCTTTTCTTAGCCCTTTTTACAATTAAGTTTTTACTAAACTTAAATAACGATATCAAGATTCCATTAATAATCTTAATTTGGATACCTTTTTTGTCTGGACACTGCCTATTGGGTTATTTGTAGTACTTGAGAAACTAAGAATTTTGGTCTTCTGGAAAAACTACTTTGCAGGATTTTTTAGCCTAGTATTAGTGTACTATTTGATACAGAATAAAACTCAATTAAAATCATTAATTATAGGTGTAATTATTTGGGGCTTAATATTAGCACTCATTGAGTTTAATATTTTAATGCAGTTAGGCGGCTTTTCATCGGGTGTTGTTGGTCTTTACTTTAAGAAAAATTTGTTTTCAGTTAGTTGGGGCAGATCAAATTATTTAGCTTCATTCTTTGTTTTGATAATACCGCTTACACTTGGATATTTGTTTTATACCAAATCTAAAAACTTAAAAATATTTTTGGCTGTTGCTCTTGTTTTTATGTTTTTCGCAATTATTATTACATTATCAAGAGGTGGGCTTTTAGCTTTATTCCTTGCATTAAGCTTGTTATTCGTTCGCACGCTTAAAGCAAGATCATTAATCCCTTTCATTACAGTTTTAATAATTATTGTGACAATTATTCTTCTTAACCCTCTTACTTATGTCATCGCAGAAGGAATGTCCAGTCTTGAAACTGCCGGTTCTGTGTACTCACGATTAAATTTTTATAAGGATACTTGGAATGCCTTTCTAAATAATCCAATTGCTGGAGTAGGTTTTGGGAATTTGAGTTTTTATGCAAAATTTATTTTAGCAAAAGATGCTTCATCATCTGCTCATAATATAATATTAGGTATGCTAGGTGAAACAGGATTGGTTGGTGGAATTTTCTTTTTTTCAATATTAGTGGTAGTTATTATAAAAGTCTTTAAAGAATACCGAAGCGAAGAAGATCATTCACTAAAATTATTGCGATGGGCTTTTTTTTCTGCCATAGCAGGGGGTTATTTCCACTCATTAGTAGAGCCAAATTTTGAAGGATTCCAATTCTCAATAATATTTTGGGCAATTGTAGGCACATCTTTCAATCTTAATTTGCTTAAAACTAATAAGGATAATGAAGCAGAAAATTATAAGTATTCTTTAGAATGATTAATGTTAATAATATAAATAATAAAGTAGCTCATATTGAAAACTTATTAATCGTTCAAACAGGCAATACCCAAAAGAGATATTTAAGGAGTGTAAATCTTAAAATATGAATTTAGACAGAAATAATATTAATGCTGATTTTCATTCCTTAGTTTTTATAATAATTATAAACTGGAATGGGTATAACGATACGAATGAATGTATAAATTCTATTCTTAAAATAAGTTATCCTAACTATGAAATTTTATTGGTAGACAATGGATCAGATAAAAATGAATACGAAAAAGTTATCTCGCTAAAATCTAAGGCCACTTTAATAAGAAGTGAAAAAAACTTGGGATTTTCCGGTGGGAATAACCTAGGAATTAAGTATGCTCTTGACTGTGGGGCAGATTATTTACTTTTATTAAATAACGATACTATAGTTGAACCAAATTTTTTGAATCCCTTATTAAAAGTATTTGAAGAAGAGATTAATGTTGGAATTGTTGCGCCTCAGATTAATTATTTTAATGAGCCCAAAAAAATATGGAGTGCTGGAGGCAAAATTAGTTGAATTCGAGGTTCCGGATTTGCATACTCTGATAAATATGACAGTGGTTCAGTGAACAAAGATATATCTGTGAGTTTTGTTTCTGGATGTTGTATGTTAATAAAAAAAGAAGTATTTGAAAACATTGGATTTTTTGATGATAATTTTTCTTATATGTAGAAGATGTTGATTTATGTTATAGGACAGCTAATGCTGGTTATAAAATTATCTTTTCAAGTAAATGCAAAATCTATCATAAAGTAAGTAACTCATCTAGGGAAAATTTAACTCAATTGCCACTGTATTATGTTACAAGAAATCGGTTGTATTTTGCAAAGAAAAATTTCAAATATTTTTTTATAATAACTTTTTTTTATATCACAATATCTATGCTATTTAAGAGTTTTGTTTGGGCAATGCAAAGAAAATTTAGCAATATTCGAGTAGTAACTATGGCGTATTATGATTTTTTCAAAGGTAATATGGGTGGAACCAATCCAAAAATCTTTTTAAAGATGGAAACTTAAATGTTAAAGATTCTTTTAGTTACACAAGATGATCCTTTTTATGTATCAATATTTTTCAAAGAACTTTTTAAACATAGTCTAACTGAAAAATTTGAATTAGTTGGTGTAATCATTCAGCCACCACTTGGAAAGAAATCCATGAAAAAGCTGATTAAACAAATGTTTAATTTTTATGGTTTCTGGAATTTTTTAAGTCTAGGTATTAAATATGTTGTCTATAAGATATTTAATCTAGTTTCAGTTAAATTGTTTAGTGGTAATTTCCCCGGTTTTTTTTCGGTGAAGCATATATTATTGAAGAAAAAAATTAAAATCTTTGAATTAAAAAACATCAATAGTAAAGAATCGTTAGATTTTTTAAGATCGTTTAATTTAGATATAATTTTTTCAATTGCCGCAAGCCAGATATTTAAAGATGATGTGTTAAATCTTCCTGAACTAGGCTGTTTTAATATTCATACTTCGAGACTTCCTAAAAATAGAGGGATGATGCCAAATTTCTGGTCATTACTTAATTTTGAGAATGATCCGATAAGTGCTGTCACGATTCATAAAATGAATAAAGAATTAGATGATGGTGAAATTCTATTCCAACAACATTTTGATCTTGATCCGAAAGAATCTTTAGATTCATTAATAAGAAGAACTAAAAAGCTAAGTGTTAATGTATTTCTAGAGGCTATAAAAATATTAAAAAATGGTGAGGTTAATTTTTTAGTTAATGATTCTAGATATGCAACATATAATACATTTCCAACAAAAGATGATGTTAAAAGATTTCGAACAAAAGGTTATCGACTAAGATGAATACTTTTTTAAGTGTTGATGTTGAGGATTGGTTTCAAGTTGATAATCTAAAACAGGCTATTAGTAGGGACTCTTGGGATGGTAGGTTATCAAGAGTTGAAAAAAATGTCGATGTCATTCTTGAATTGTTGAATAAAAATAATTCGTTTGCAACATTTTTTATTCTTGGCTGGATAGCAGAAAGATTTCCTCAGCTTGTTAAAAAAATTCATAAACAAGGCCACGAAGTGGCCTGCCATGGGTATAACCACGAATTAGTTTATTCTTTATCTCCTAAGAAATTCCAGGAAGATGTATTTAAAACTAAAAGTATTTTAGAGAATATTATTGGGGAGCAAATAATTGGATATAGAGCACCGAACTTTTCAATAACTGATTGGGCAATCGATGTTTTAATTTCCTTGGGATTTAAATATGATTCAAGTCTGTTTTTAACTGTTGCCCATAATCGTTATGGAAAACTAAAAGACTATGATGTTTCAAAAAAACCAATATTTGAATTAAAGAATGGCTTGTACGAAGTGATGTTATCCAATATAAATTTCGCAGGTAATAAATTACCTTGGTCTGGTGGATTTTACTTTAGGTTTATACCTTACATAGTCTTTAAAAGTGGAATTAATAAAATCTTAAAAGACAAAGGAATATATATTTTTTACATTCATCCATGGGAATTTGATCCGGATCAACCCAGAGTTAAAGATATAAGTTTACAATATAAGTTTAGACATTACACAAATTTAAATAAGACAGAATCTAAGTTTACTAAATTGTTAAAAGATTATAGTTTTTTACCTATTAGAAATCTTGTATCAGAGGTAAAGTAATTATTTTTATCCAAATACTGTTTAATAAGATTTTACATTTAATTTGATTTAAGAATTTATGGTCGATAAATGGAACAAGAAATAAAATGAATATAGGAATTGATGCACGATTGTTAAGCACACCGATAAGAGGAATTGCGAGTTATTTAGCAAATCTTATCAAATTCCTTCCAGAATATGATTTAGTAAATAAGTACTATGTCTTTCAGTACGAAGATATACCTCAAGAAAATAATTTCTACACATATATTTCAATAAAAAAAAATCGCATTCCACGGCAATTATTTGAACACTACTGGATAAATTTTACTCTTCCAAAATTAATTCACATGTACAACATTGATATTTTCTTTACTCCTTACATCTTTGTTCCTTTGGTAAAACGTGACTGGAAAAACGTAATAGTAGTTGCAGATTCTCTGACGAAAGTATGTAAAGAATATTATACATTCCATTATAGAAAATATTTAGATTATTTTGTGCCACCTTCTATCCGCAGGAGTGACGCAGTTATAACTATCTCTAAATCAGCACTGAATGATATTATCAAATATTATCATATAAATGCTGAGAAGATTCAAGTATTGTATTTGTGGGGTGATGATAAATACAAACCTTTAAGTATTTCTGAAAACTTGCAGAATGATATCTTAAAAAAATTTAATTTACCAGAAAAATTTGTTTTGTTTGTTAGTGTTCTCGAAGAAAGGAAGAATATACAAGCAATTATTAGAGTATCTGATATTTTAGAACTTAGAGGAGTTGATTTAAAGTTTGTCCTTGTAGGGCGCGAAGGTTTTGGATTTAATAAAATAATTTCTGAATTAGAAAAAAGAAAAAATCGAATTATACATTTAAAAAATATTAATGATACAGAGTTAGTGTTATTATATAATCTTTCAACGATATTCTTTTTCCCTACGCATTATGAAGGGTTTGGTTTGCCACCACTTGAGGCTATGAAATGCGGTATCCCGGTGGTTACATCAAATAATTCTTCCTTACCCGAAGTGGTTGGTGAAGGCGGAATTATGGGTGAGGCTACCGATTATGAATTCTTTGCGAATTCTATTGAGAAATTACTTGAGGATAAAAAATATTATTCTTCGATGAAATCAAAAGCAATTGAACAAGCAAAAAAATTTACTCCTGAAAATCATTTGAATAGGTTGATCAGCACTTTTAATAGTTTACAACAGGAAAACAAAAATTTGTAATTTTTATATGAAAATTGTTCAAACAAATAAAGCATATTATCCCAAAGTTGGTGGAATTGAGACAACTATTAGAACACTTTCTGAAGGCTTTGTGAAAGATTACGGAGCCAATGTTGATGTTCTTGCTTGCAATCATACTCGTTATTTTAAAAAAATTGATAAAACAATAAATGGTGTTAATGTCAGTTATATGGCCACCCTTGGATTTTTTTCATCACTTCCAATAAGTCCGGGTTATTTTCAAGCTTTACTAAAACTTAAAGGTGATATACTCCATATTCATCAACCATTTCCATTGGCTGATCTTACTTTAGAATTTTTTCCGCAACTTAAAAAAAATTTTTCCAAGATTATAACATCTTGGCACTGCGATATAACTCGACAAAAATGGGCACTCCCAATTTACGGGAAATATATTCATAGATTTCTAAAAAGTGTAGATAAAATAACAGTAAGCAATCCAAACCTAGTTGAAAACTCAGATTTTCTTCCTTCTTATAAAGATAAATGTGTTGTTATTCCTCACGGCATTAATTTGGGATGGGCTAATTCGGGCGTCGAGATAAATTACTTTTCAGAAAACCCAACTCTAAATTATAACAACAAAATAATATTATTTGTTGGCAGATTAGTAATATATAAAGGGGTTGAGTATTTAATAGAAGCAATGCAATATGTGAGCAACGCTTCACTTATAATTATCGGTTCTGGTCCATTAGAAAAAAATCTATTGAACAGGATTTCAATACTTAAATTAAATTCAAGAATAAGTATAATTCCTGAAGTGGATGATAAAACATTACAGCATTATTATAAATCTTGTGATTTATTTGTTCTCCCATCTATTAACAAAACAGAAGCTTATGGTCTTGTGCAAATTGAAGCGATGGCGTGTGGAAAACCTGTTATATGTACAAATCTTGCAACCGGTACTACATTCATTAATCAACATAGGAAAACCGGTTTAGTTGTTCCTCCTAAAAATTCAAAAGCATTGGCAGATTCGATCAATAAACTAATTAGTGATAAAAGTCTTAGAGATTCATTGGGCTCTAATGCAAAAAACCGTGCTATCTCTGAATTTACTTCTGAAAAAATGGTAAAGAGGACTTATGATTTGTACTTAGAGTTATTAAAAGATTCATTATAAATTTATCTATCATGTCCAAATCCAAAGAGAAAATATTACTCCTTCTCACAGATTTTCTGATGATTAATGCTGCATGGTTTGTTTACAGCTATGTGCGTTTACAGACAGGATGGTTTGATTTACTTATTGCACCCGAATTTTTTGTTCCGATGTTTGTTACTTATTCCTACTGGCTTATAATTTTTACCTTTGTTGGAATGTACCGCACTTGGTTTGCATCTTCACGTTTTGATGAAATATCATCTCTTTTTAAAGCTACTTTTTTTGGAATATTTTTACTTTTCTTTTTAATCTTTCTTGATGATTATCTGCATAGTGTTTCAAATGCAACGCGAATATTAATTTTTATTTATTGGGGATTATTTTTGTTCTTTGTTGGCTCAGGAAGAATATTGATACGAAGTGTACAACGTAATCTTTTAATTAAGGGTATCGGACGAAGATGCGGATTAGTAATCGGTTATAATGATAAAGGTAGAGAAGTATTAAATTCAATTAATAATGCACCGGCACTGGGAATTGATATTGAAGCTTTTGTTGCGGTCAAAAATGAAAACATAGGCAAGGATTATAATGGAATTAAAGTTGAAGGCACTATGGATCAACTAGTCGCGATTATAGAAAAGTATAATGCAAAAGAAATTATCATAGCACTTGAAAAAGAAGATCACGATGTTCTGGTTGATGTAATTTCAAAAACGGAGGGCAAAAATCTTAGTTTAAAAATTGTTCCGGATCTTTATGAGATACTAAGTGGGCAGGCTCGTACCAGCCAGATCTACGGAATGCCGCTTATCGATATTATGCCGGAACTTATGCCCGAGTGGGAAAAAAAATTAAAGCGGATAATGGATATTTTTATTTCATTGTTGATTTTAATTTTTAGTTCGCCAATTTTAATGTTAACGGCAATTGCTATTAAGATTGATAGCAAAGGTCCAATTTTATTTAAGCAGGAAAGATTAGGACAAAATGGAAAACCATTTAATGTATTAAAATTTCGTTCAATGATTGTGGATGCTGAAAAGCATTCGGGTCCTGTTTGGTCGCAAAAAGATGATCCACGTATTACACGAATGGGTAAGTTTGTTCGCAGAGTAAGAATTGATGAAATTCCACAAATGATTAATGTACTAAAAGGCGAAATGAGTTTAGTTGGACCAAGACCTGAACGTGCTTTTTTTGTCGATAAACTTTCTAAAGAAATTCCGTATTATAAAAGACGATTAAAAGTTCGTCCCGGTGTAACAGGATGGGCACAAATAAAACATAAATATGATGAAACAATTGAAGATGTAAAAATTAAACTTCAGTACGATTTATTTTATATAGAAAATATTTCGATCAGGATGGATCTAAAAATTTTATTGCGTACAGTTTATGTTGTACTTTTTGGTAAAGGGCATTATGATTAGCGCAAAGAGCAAAGCGCTCAGAGCTTAGAGTTAATTTTAATTGTATGGAAAGAGAAAAATTAGAATTCTATTTGAGAGCAAAATTTAGATTTCAAGATTTAGAAGTTTGGAAATTGGCAATTGAAATTGCGGATGAGTTATTTGATATTGCTGATGAATTAGAGCAAAAACATTTATACCGATTTGCTGAACAATTGCGAGGTGCAGCTATGAGCATTTCTAACAACATTGCCGAAGGATCTGGTTCAGAGTGGAAGAAAGAATTTAAGAATTTTCTTAACATCGCTAGAAGATCAGCTTTTGAAACTGCAAATATTTTAATATTACTGAATCATAAAAAATTATTAAATATTGATAAGCTTGAAAAACTGTTAGACAAACTTGATAAAGAATGCAGAATGATAACCAATTTCAAAAAAACTTTATAAAAAATTGAATAATGCTATGCGCTCTCCGCTATGCTCTTTGCAAATAGAATGTTTTATTTTATAAAATTCAAAAAATAACCGGCATAAATGAATAATTATAAATCATTAGTCATCATCCCGACATACAATGAGCTGGAAAATTTACCAAAGCTTATTCCTCAAGTTTTATCTCAGGATGAAAGCATTAACATATTAATTGTTGATGATGGCTCTCCTGATGGAACTGGAAAGTTTGTTGAAGATGAAATGAAAAAGAATGATCGAATACATCTTCTTAAAAGAGAAAAGAAAATGGGATTGGGAACAGCTTACATTGCTGGTTTTAAATATGCTTTGCAAAATAATTACGATTTTATTTTTGAAATGGATGCTGACTTTTCTCACGATCCAAATGAACTGAAGAATTTTTTAATAGCAATACAAGAAAATGATCTTGTACTCGGCAGCAGATATATTAACGGTGTGCGTGTACTTAATTGGCCAATGGCTCGATTGCTGTTAAGTTTTTTTGCAAGCATCTATACACGAATTATAACTGGAATGCCCATAAAGGATGCAACCGGCGGATTTAAATGCTTCCGTAGAAAAGTCTTGGAATCAATTGACTTTAATCGAGTTAAATCAAATGGCTATTCTTTTCAAATTGAAATGACATTTAAAGCATATGCAAAAGGATTTAAAATTAAAGAAATTCCAATAGTTTTTATTGATCGTGTTAAAGGCAAATCTAAGATGTCTAAAAAAATAGTTCGCGAAGCGGTTACTATGGTTTGGAAACTTAGGCTGCAACAAATGTTCGGCAAATTGTAAGGATCAAATATTTGGATCTTTCAATAATCATAGTAAACTACAACGTTAAAGAATTCCTACAGAATTTAATTCACTCAATTGAAAAAGCATCTCTCAATCTTAAAAAAGAAATTATTATAGTTGATAACGCTTCTGATGACGGCAGTGTTGAATTTATAAAAGAAAAATTTCCGCATGTAAAATTAATTGCAAATCAAAAAAATCTTGGATTTGGAAAAGCAAATAATATTGGTTTGAAACATGCAGGTGGCAAATTCATACTGCTTATAAATCCCGATACGCTTGTTGCAGAAGATACTTTTGAAAAAATGATCAAGTTTTTTGAAAACAATTTAGAAGCAGGATTAGCCGGATGTAAAATATTAAATCCTGATGGTACATTGCAACTTGCTTGCAGAAGAAGCTTTCCCGGTCCATGGACATCCTTTACAAAAGTAACAGGACTCAGCTCTCTGTTTCCTAACAATAAAATATTTGCTCGTTACAATCTGACTTATCTTGATGAAAATAAAACTTACGAAGTTGACGCAATTTCTGGTTCTTTTATGATGATGAGAAAAGAAGTTTATGAAAAAGTTGGCGGATTTGATGAACAGTTTTTTATGTATGGCGAAGACTTAGACTTATGTTATCGAATTCAAAAAGCCGGATTTAAAGTTTACTACATTCATTCAACTCAAATAATTCATTATAAAGGTGAAAGCACTAAACGCAGCAGTTTAGACGAGACAAAAGTATTTTATAATGCAATGCATTTATTTGTTAAAAAACATCTATCAAGTTCTTTGCTTATCGGATTTATTTTAAGAAGTGCAATTGCAGTGCGCAGTGTGTTTGCGTTTTTGGGCGTAAGAAAATTATTAATACTTTCTGTAGTTCTCGATTTTATTTTCTTTGATGTTTGTTTGTTCGCCGCTGAAAAAATATATCATCAAATGAGCAACTGGAGCGGATTTCCTGTTTTCGCAATTCCGATTGTTTACACTGTACCGGCATTAATTCAAGTTTTTGTTTCGTTTGTAATTGGTAATTATAAAAAGGATAAACTCTCCATTACAAAAACTATTTTTTCAATATTAATTAGTTTACCCATTCTAACTTCATTAACATTTTTCTTTAAAAATTTTGCATTCAGTCGTGCGATTGTTCTTATTACTTACTCGTTTTTATTTATTGCACTTGGTTTATGGCGTATTATCTTTAAAATTATTTTTAAAGCAAGTTTAGTTGATGAAGACTTAAAACAGAAAAAAACTTTGATTGTAGGTTTAGATAACAGTGCAATTCAGATTGGGAAAAAAATACGAAAGAAAAAAACAGATAGAAGAACTGTAATTGGATTGATTGGATTTTCAAATAAAAACATTGGTAAAAAACTTGAATCGTTTGAAGTTATTGGTACCGATCAAAATATAAAACGCATTATTAAAGAGAATAACATTAATGAAGTAATATTTTCATCCGGCGATTTGTCATACAACAAGATGATGGAAATTGTTTCTCGGTGCCGTGATGAAAATGTTGACTTTAAAATCGCTGGAAACAATCTGGATTTTATAGTTGGCAAAACTGCTGTCACTATGTTAGATGATATGCCTGTTATTGATTTAAATTATAACATTTCACAGCCGCAATTAAGATTAATAAAAAAGCTGTTTGATTATTCAATCACAATACCATCTTTGTTTTTGATTTATCCTTTCATATTTTTCAAGAGTAAACTGGCAAATACGCACTCAGATTTTACAAAATTTATTTTAGGGTTTCCAGAAGTTGTAAGCGGTAAAGTTAGTCTTGTTGGTCCAAATAAATCCGTCTCAAATGAGGATAATATTTTAGGTAAAACAGGTTTAACCGGATATTGGTATATTGAAAATGATAATTCGGAAGAGTTAGAAAAACTAAATTTTTATTACGCAAAAAATCAAAACATTTGGCTTGATTTGGAAATACTTGCTAAATCATTCAACAAAATGTGGAGCAATAAGTAGAGATGGCAAAAACAATCTTAGATTTTGAAAAACCAATTTATGAGTTAGAATCTAAATTAGATGAAATGAAAAAATTCTCCGATAACCTAGATATCGAACACGATGTTGTTAGACTCGAAGAGAAAGTAAGACAGTTGAAAGAACAACTATATAAAGATCTAACAAGATGGCAGAGAGTTCAACTAGCTCGGCATCCTGATAGACCTTACACGCTCGATTACATTTATGCTATGTCTGATTCGTTTGTTGAGTTGCATGGCGATAGAGCTTTTAAAGATGATAAAGCAATTGTCGGTGGACTCGCATCAATCGGAAATCATAAAGTTGTGATCATGGGTCAGCAAAAGGGGAGAGATACAAAATCCAACGTTTACAGAAATTTTGGAATGATGAATCCTGAAGGTTACCGCAAAGCTTTACGCTTGATGAAACTTGCTGAAAAGTTTAATCATCCTGTTATAACTTTGATTGATACTCCAGGTGCTTTTCCTGGACTGGAAGCAGAGGAACGCGGACAAGCAGAAGCGATTGCCAGAAATTTATTTGAGATGAGTAAACTTAAAGTTCCAATTGTAGTTGTGATAATTGGTGAAGGTGCGAGCGGCGGAGCTTTAGGCATTGGCGTTGGTGATAGAATTTTAATGTTGGAAAATTGCTGGTACTCTGTTATCAGTCCTGAATCTTGTTCTTCTATTTTATGGCGAAGCTGGGAATACAAAGAACAAGCTGCCGAAGCTCTAAAATTAACTGCTCCGGATTTATTAGAGCAGGGAATAATTGATAGAATAATAAGCGAACCTTTTGGCGGCGCTCATAAAAATCATTCGGAAGCAGCTGACAATTTAAAGGCTGCTATTATTGAAGAACTTGATAATCTTATAAAAGTAAAACCTGAAAAGCTTGTTGATAACAGAATCGAAAAATTTGGTAAGATGGGTGTTTTTACTGAGTAATTTGATATTGGAATATACTTTTATTTTAAAATCCCGAATGGCTCGGGATTTTTTTATTTTAACCAAACTTAAATATTAAATTTTAATAAAATGCTAAAACATTACACGGAAATTAGAATAAGATATGCAGATACTGATCAAATGAGATTTGCATACAACGGAAAATATTTTGAATACTTTGAAGTTGGCCGAACTGAAATGATGCGGGAAGTTGGATTACCGTACAATGAAATTGAGCAAAATGGATTTTTTATGCCTGTTATAGAAACAAAAATTCATTTTCTATCTCCTGCTTATTATGATGAAGTTTTACTAATTGAAACTCGCGTTGAAAATTTACCAGCAAGTAAAGTCCACATTGATCATATTATTAAAGCTAAAGAAAGAGATGTTGTGATTTGCGAAGGTTATGTTGAGTTAGCTTTTCTTGATGCAAAAACAAACAGGCCAACTCGCGCTCCCAAAGTTTTTATTGATGCAGTAAAAAAATATTATGAGTAGCAGATGAACAAATCGATTATTAAAATTATTAACAACGCTTTAAAGGAAGATGTAAAAACCGGAGATATCACAACTAAAGCTACTATTTCTAAATCAAAAAGAGCTGTTGGCAATTTTCTTGTAAAGGATGTTGGAATTATTGCAGGATTGGAAATTGCAAAAGCAGTCTTTAAAACAGTAGATTCAAAAATAAAATTTGAAATAAAAATTAATGATGGTTCGAAAGTAAAAAATGGTGATATTGCAGCAATCGTTACTGGTAAAGCGCAATCATTATTAACCGCAGAGCGTACTGCACTAAACTTTTTGCAAAGAATGAGCGGCATTGCAACTCTTGCAAATATTTTTTCTGAAAATATAAAGCACACTAAAGCCAAAATAATTGATACACGAAAAACGGTTCCTGGTTTGCGTGAACTTGATAAACTAGCTGTTAAACTTGGCGGTTGTGCAAATCATCGAATTGGCTTGTACGATATGTTTTTAATTAAAGATAATCATATTGAACTTGCTGGGTCCATTACTAAAGCGGTTGAGGCTTGTGTTAAGTACAACAAAAAACATCGCACAAAATTTAAAATTGAAGTTGAAACAAAAGGTCTAAAAGAAGTTCATGAAGCACTTAAAACCAAAGCAAATATAATAATGCTTGACAATTTTGAAATTGAAGAGATGAAAAAAGCTGTTGCTTTGATAAATGGCAAATGTAAAGTTGAAGCATCAGGTGGAGTAAACTTAAATACAGTAAAATCAATTGCTGAAACCGGTGTCGATTTTATTTCGGTCGGTGCTTTAACACATAGTGTAAAAGCGTTGGATATTTCACTCGAGCTTACGATTTAAAATGCTGATGAAAGAAAAACTAAAAGAGCTTACCAAAGACACCGCTATTTACGGCATCAGTACGATGCTTGGCAGATTTCTTAATTTTTTGCTCGTTCCATTTTTCACTAATGTCTTTTTACCCTCTGAATACGGCACTGTAAACATTCTTTATGCCTACATAGCCATTTTTAATATAATTTTTCTATATGGGATGGATTCTGCATTCTTAAAGTTTGCCGCATTTAAAGATATTGGTGATGAAAAAGAAAATTTTTCAACTCCTTATATAAGTGTATTTTTAACATCAATCGTATTTATTTTACTAATACTACTGCTCAAACATCCCATTGCAATATTTCTAGATGTTGATGGTGGTAAATCTTATTTGATTATTCTCTCAGCATTAATTTTATTTTTTGATGCAAATGTTGTAATCCCATTTTTAAAATTAAGACTTGAACGAAAAGCTAAATTGTTTTCTCTATTAAAGGTTGGCAATATTTTTATAAATATTATTCTAAATGTTTATTTAATTTTAAAATTAAAATGGGGAATAGAAGCCATATTTGTGAGTAATTTGGCAGCCTCAGTATTAACCTTATTTTTTATTCTTCCTACTATCATAAAAAATTTCCGATTCAGTTTTCATAATGAATTGTTTAAAAGATTATTAAAGTTTGGATTACCTTATCTACCAGCAGGAATTGCGGTAATGCTTGTCCAGGTAATTGACGTTCCAATCCTTCAAAAACTTACAGACCTAAAAACAGTTGGAGTTTATAAAGCCAATTACAAATTGGGAATTTTTATGATGCTTTTTGTAAATATGTTTCAGTACGCCTGGCAGCCATTTTTTCTTAATAACGCAAAAGAAGAAAACGCAAAAGAATTATTTTCAAAGGTATTAACTTATTTTACAATTGTTGGAAGTACATTGCTAGTGTTTCTTTCGCTCTTTATTGACGATATAGTAAAAATAAATTTTGGTGGATTTTCTTTAATCGGTTCAGACTATTGGGGTGGATTGTACATAATTCCTGTTATACTTCTTGCTTATCTGTTTAATGGATTTTACGTCGTGTTTTCTGCAGGAATTTATATTGAAGAAAAAAGTATTTATGCTCCTATTGTTGCAGGATTTGGTGCAATTACAAATGTTGCTGCAAACTATTTATTGATCCCACACTTTAACATTATGGGTGCAGCGTTTGCAACGCTTTTTAGTTATGTTGTGATGGCTTCGGGTTATTATATCGTTACTCAAAAGTATTACAAAATAAATTATGATTATATAAAATTATCCAAAGTTATAATGGCAACATTTTTTATTGGTATAGTTTATTATCTATTAATGTATGGTGGATTTTTAAATATTTATTACAAAATAATTCTCGCAATCATTTTTGTATCTTATGTATTACTAAATGTGATTGAAAAAAATGAAATGAATTTTATTAAAACTAAACTGTTACGGAGATAAATGACTGACGCGATTAAAATTAAAGTGAAAAGATTAAGTGAAGACTTTTCAGATGTTGCACTTCCGTACTACGCAACACCCGGAAGTGCCGGAATGGATATACGAGCAACGCTAAAAGAAGATATAACTTTAGAACCAGGTAAAGTTGAATTGGTATCTACAAATATTTCTGTTGAAATTCCTTTAGGATATGAAATACAAGTAAGACCAAGAAGCGGTTTGGCTGCAAATCATAGTATTGGAATTCTAAACTCTCCCGGAACAATTGATTCTGATTACCGTGGTGAAGTGAAAATAATTTTAATGAATTTTGGAAAAGAAAATTTTAAAATTTCCAATGGTGATAGAATTGCGCAATTGATTGTTTCAAAAGTTTATAATGCAAAAATGGTTGAAGTGCAGGATTTAAATTCTTCTAGTCGTGGTAAAGGTGGATTTGGACATACTGGGAAGAAATAACGATTAATCTTTAAAGATTAAAAAATTTAAAGATTGTTATTTTATGCAAATATGATAATGATTTAGGTGTCAAGTGTTTTTATAAATAAATTTTATTTTTCTCACTTAGATTTTCATTTCTGATTTCCTTAACTTGGAAGTAATACTTACAAAAGAACTTTTCAATATATTTTAATGTTTTGATATACGATGTCTGATTTTATTCATCTTCACAATCACACTCACTACAGCTTACAAGACGGCGCCTGTACAGTTGATGGACTAATTAACGCTGCTAAAAAACATAATATGAAATCCGTTGCAATAACGGATCACGGTGTTATGTACGGTGCTGCGGAATTTTATAACAAAGCAAAAAAAGCCGGAATCAAACCAATCATTGGCATGGAGGCTTATATTGTTGTTGATGGAACCCGTTTCGATCGAGGCAAAACCGATGAAATATCCAGCAAGAAAAAATCAAAACATTATAATCATCTAATACTGCTTGCAAAAAATAAACAAGGTTATGATAATCTTTCACGTCTTTCAACTCTTGGACACACAGAAGGATTTTACTATAAACCTAGAATTGATCTTGAATTATTGGAACAGTATCGCGAGGGTTTAATCTGCACAACTGCTTGTGCTGGCGGAGTTGTATCAACGCATCTTGTAAATGGCAATTATGAAAAAGCCCGCACAGTTGCAAAAAGGTTTAAAGATATATTTGACGATGATTTTTATTTAGAAATTCAAGACCATGGAATGGAAGTTGACAAACCGATTCTTGAAGGAATGCCGAAGCTTTCTAAGGAACTTGGAATCAAACTCGTTGCAACAAACGATTGTCATTACATCGAGCCGGAACACGCAATCGCTCATAATATTCTTTTGCTCCTATCAGATAAAAATGGTGCAGATTATACTCATTTAAGATACGGCACTGATCAGGTTTATTTTAAATCTTCCGATGAGATGACAAAACTTTTTAAGAAGTATAAAGGATCGGTTGAGAATACTCTTGAGATTGATGAAAAGATAGATTTAAAACTTGATTTTGAAGGACATCACTTTCCAAACTTTCCAATTCCAAAAGAATCAAAAGCAAAAAATCTTGATCAGTACATGGAATTGCTTGCTAGGCAGGGATTAGAGAAAAAGTTTAAAACCATTACACCGGAAATAGAAGACCGATTTAACTTTGAAATCAAAACGATAAATGAAATGGGTTTTCCTGGTTACTTCTTGGTGGTTGCCGATTTTATAAATGCAGCTAAAGATCGAAACATCCCGGTTGGCCCCGGAAGAGGAAGTGCTGCAGGAAGTATAGTGGCTTATGCTTTAGGAATCACAAACGTTGATCCGTTAAAATATGATTTATTGTTTGAAAGATTTTTAAATCCAGCAAGAAGATCGATGCCCGATATCGATGTCGATTTTGCTGATGATCAGCGTGGTGATGTGATAGATTATGTACGTGAAAAATACGGCGCCGAGTGCGTTAGCCAGATAATTACTTTTAATAGATTATCATCCAAAGCAGTGTTGCGTGATGTTGCACGTGTTTTAAAAATTCCTATTCCTGTCGTAAATAAAATTACAAAATTTATTCCTTCAAAATTTGGTAAGGTTTATACAATTGATCAGGCATTGGCAGAAGTGCCGGATTTGAAGTGGGTAAAAGAATCAAACGAAACGGATATACAAAATCTCATAAAGTATGCAAAAGTTTTGGAAGGCATGAATCGTAATGCCTCTAAGCACGCTGCAGGCGTTGTAATTACTCCGGATGAAGTAAGCAAATACGTTCCACTTGCAAACGCAGTTTCTCAGCAGGATATTGTAACACAATATACGATGAAGGATATTGAAAACGCCGGATTGCTGAAGATGGATTTTCTTGGTTTGCGTACGCTTACTATAATTCGCGATGCAATTGATATGATTAAGAAAAATCATAAAGTAGAAATTGATATCGATAATGTTCCACTTGATGATGAAAAAACTTTTTCACTATTTGCAAAAGGGCAAACAACAGGTGTGTTTCAGTTTGAATCTGGACCAATGAGGGAATATTTAAAACAGCTTCATCCAACAAGTCTAAATGATCTTGCAGCAATGAACGCTTTGTATCGTCCTGGTCCAATGGAATTTATTGATGACTTTATTGATAGAAAGTTTGGAAGAAAAGAAGTTAAATATTCACATCCAATTCTTGAGCCTATTTTAAAGGAAACTTATGGAATTATTGTTTATCAGGAACAGGTAATTCAGCTTGCAAATAAAGTAGGCGGAATGAGTTTAGCTGATGCAGACTTGCTGCGCAGAGCGATGGGTAAAAAAGATCTTAAAGTAATGGAAGATCAAAAAGTAGTTTTTGTTGATGGCGCAATTAAAAATGGTGTGGATAAAAAAAATGCCTTAGATATTTTTGAAACTATTTTCAAGTTTGCAAACTATGGATTTAATAAAAGTCATGCAGTTGCATATAGTTTTATAGCATATCAAACAGCTTACCTGAAAGCTTACTATCCGGCAGAGTTTCTGGCAGCCAACTTAAAAAATGAATTTGAAAATACAGACAAAGTAACAAAGTTTCTTGATGATTGCCGCAAGCTGAAAATAGAAGTACTGCCTCCTGATGTTAATAATCCATCGTTACACTTTGAAGCTGAAAATGGAAAAATAAAATTTGGAATGTCTGCAATTAAAAATGTTGGAGTTCCCGCAGTTAAAGAAATTATAAATGCTAAAAATAATCTTGGCAGAGATTTTATAAGCATTTATGATTTTTGCGCCAATACTGATAACCGAATTGTATCCAAGCGGGCATTGGAAGGATTAGTTCTTGCAGGTGCATTTCATTCAATTACAAAAAATCGTGCGCAGTTATTTGAGGTTGTTGAAAGCGCTTTAGATTATTCGCACAAAATTCAAAACTCAAAAATGCTTTCAAGTGATTCATTGTTTGGTGAATCATCAGAGATTTTACTTAAAGAACCGGAATTGCCAAATGTAAAACCCTGGACTGAAAAAGAATTTCTTGCGCAAGAAAGAAAAGTAATTGGTTTTTATCTTACTGATCATCCATTACGTAGATATGAACTGGAATTTAATTCTTTTGCATCGATTCATCTTGGCGAAACGGAAGACTTGATTGAGAAAAGTGATGTACGTGTTTGCGGCGTTGTTACAGAACTAAAAACTAAATTTGATAAAGCCGGTAGAACAATGGCTTTCTTTAAACTTGATGATTTAACAGGAAGCTGTGAATGTTTAATGTTCTCCAAAGCTTATGAAGAATTTGGAAAATTTATTGAAGACGAAGAAGCAGTATTTGCAATTGGAAATTTAGAAAGCAGCGGTGATGCTGTAAAGATGCAGGTTAATAAAGTCATCCCTATGAAAAAAATTGCAAATGAACTTACAGAAAGTTTCAAGTTGCAAATTAGTAAGGAAAAAATAACATCGGAAAAACTAATTGAGTTGAAAGATATTTTAAAAAATCATGAAGGCGGCATTCCGGTTTTTATTAATCTTATGCAGAACAGCAATGATAAAGGAAAACTATTTGCTCTTCAGGAAATTCGTGTAAAGATATCCTCCGATCTTTTGAAATCATTAACTTCGCTTCTTGGTGAAGAATCTGTTATGCTAAAACCAAAATAAATTTCAAGAATTATTTGTTGTTTCACTTTATCCGATTTTGTATTATTGTTCCGCTATAAACATTAAACTTATAGGAAAAATATTTAAATGAAGCGTAACGAAAAACAAGAATTTTGGGCTTTGATTTTAGGTGCCTCTTCCGGTTTTGGAGAAGCAACAGCTTTAAAATTGGCAAATGACGGCTATAACATTCTTGGAGTTCACTTAGATAGACAGGCAACTATGCCTAATGTTGAACGAATTATTAATGAAATAAAATCTTCTGGTGTTGAAGTAAAATTTTTTAATGCTAATGCTGCAGATGAATTTAAAAGAAATGAAATAATCAATGAGATCAAATCTTTATTAGACGGACGGCCATTAGTCAGAATTATAATGCACTCGCTTGCATTTGGAACTTTAAAACCATTTGTGCCAAATGAAAATGAACAAGCTATTACAAAAGCTCAAATGGAAATGACTCTCGATGTAATGGCTCACTCACTTGTTTATTGGGTGCAAGATATTGTAGTAAACAATTTACTTTCTTCTAAAGCAAGAATTTTTGCAATGACAAGTTCTGGTAGCCATTCTGCAATTCCATTTTATGGAGCAGTATCAGCGGCAAAATCAGCCTTAGAATCACACGTAAGACAATTAGCAGTTGAATTAGGCAGTAAGTTTGGTGCCTCAGTTAATTCAATTATGGCTGGCGTTACGGATACACCTGCACTACGCAAAATCCCAGGTAACTTAAACATGATTGAAATAGCGCAAAGAAAAAATCCACACGGCAGATTAACTACTCCGGAAGATGTTGCAAAAATAATTTCACTTCTTTGTAAAGAAGGTGGTGAATGGATTTCAGGCGGATTAATTCATGCTGATGGCGGCGAAGATGTTGTTAATTATGTTGGACAAGGAAAAAAATCTTAATCGACTTATTAAATTTTATTTTTAAATCTTTTTAAGGGAGAATAATGAAACCTATAACTTTTACAGATGATAATTTTGAAGCAGAAGTATTGCAATCGGACAAACCGGTACTGGTAGATTTTTGGGCTGTTTGGTGCGGACCATGCAAAATGATCGCACCGTTTGTTGAGGAACTTGCGAGTGAATTAGAAGGAAAAGCAAAAGTTGGAAAACTTGATGTTGATAACAATCAAGAAAGTGCTATTAAATATGGGGTTAGAAGTATACCAACCGTATTGATATTTAAAGGCGGAAAAGTAGTCGATACAATAATTGGTGCCGTACCTAAAATTCAGCTCAAACAAAAATTGGAAGCTGCATTTTAGCATTGCCTAAAATTGAAAAAGATCTTTTTAAGATTAACCAATTATTTTTGATAAAGTAAAAAACAAGTGCTTTAGTGGTCCAAATCTTAGATATACGGAAAATAGAGTCTCTTGACATTATAAACAAAAAATATTAATTCATAACAGCAAATAAAAAAAGTTTAATTTCTTGACTAAAATGGCAAACTATGTTAATTTGATAAAGAAATTTGAGATAAATAAACAATTAACCTTTTTGATTCAATTAAATTAACTAACTAAAAACACTTAACACAAAAGGAGATCGTTATGATCAAAAAACTTTCTGTTTTGTTCTTGGCTATGGCTTTTTTAAGTACAGCCTTTGCACAAGAAATCGTTAGGCAAAAAGCCCCATTAAAAATTGATGACGGCACTACTGCTTATAGAAATTTCGTTCCATTAAGTAATAATTCACCACTGACTGCTGCAAATTATGTTGCAATAGATACAATGGCTAACTCTTTTGGGCCTGCAAGTAACACACTAAATCCGCTTGCTTATGACCCGACCTCAAATGTTTTAGCTGTTGTTCATAGAGGAAGAACTACATACGCAGTTGGCAGCGGCGAAATGTGGTGGAACTACTCCACCAATATGGGTTCTACTTGGACAAGAAGTACAACTTCCGTACAAAATGGTACTCTATCACAAAATTCAGGTAGATATCCAAGTATGACTATCGCTAATTATACAAATTCTACTAATATGGCAGATTTGTTAGGCGCTTTTAGCTGGCCAGAATTAGATCCAGTTTCAGCAACATTTGGGTGGGTTGGATATGGAGTTTCAGAAGGATTAATGGAATCAGCTTTTGCTGATATCGATCAGGGTCCTCCTGCTTACAGTTCAAATGTTCCTACCTTTAGTGATGACTCATGGATTTATTGGTATTCTGATAATTCAGTTGATAATTCATTAAGATTATGGAGAACACAAGATTATTCGGTTGTAGAAGTTATTGATCCTCCTACTTGGGGAACAACTAGATGGTCAAATGGTAACATCCTTTTAGGCGGAGTTGCACATAATGGTGTTGTGTATGCTGGCGCTATTGGTTCCTATACTGAAGAAATTGGTGCTGGTGGCTGGGAAATTGGATATTCAAAATCAACAGATCACGGTGCTACATGGAGTGATTGGTTTGTGCCTGATTGGAGAACAATTCCTGGCTTAACAAACTTTACCGAATTGTGGGACTGGAAATTAGGTGATGCATTTGTTAGTTATTCAGGTGATATTCAAGTTGATGCAAGTGGAAATGTTCACCTTGTTACAGGTCTAACAGATTCAGTTACATTACAAAATGCGATAGTTGAAATTTATGAAACAGCTCCAAACGTTTGGGCAGGTAAAGTTATTACAGCTGCTCACGATAAATCAAAATATGGTTACGAAGCTAATACACCAGGTCTTGGTCAAACAGGTCCTTCAATTATGATTGCAACAAATCAGGCTCGTGATTTCTTTGCAGTTCAGTACACAATTGGTTCTCCTGCAACTCAGGATTCGCTTTGCGATCTTTATGTTCAGACAAGAGCATTATCTGATGCAAATTGGTCAGGTGCAACAAATCTAACTGAAACAAACACAATGAATGAAGATGGATGTCATCTTGCACCATATATAGCAACATCAGGTGGAAGTGATTATATCTTCTCAATGTTCTGGTATGAATCAGGCAATACTACACCTATAATCAATCAAAGTAATCCTTCTGTTTTGTATATAGCTCCTTACGCTGTAAGAACAGCAGGCGGCGATATTCCTGTAACATTCCAGGTTGATATGGGCGTTCAGGCATTTGAAGGAAACTTTAATGTTAGTACAGGTAGTGTAGTTGTTCGTGGTGCTTTCCAGATGGCTGCAGGTGACACTGCAAACTGGCAAGGAAATATGTTCCAGTTATCAGACACAGATGGTGACACTATTTATACTGGCACATTTAATATCCCAGCAAGCTTTGCAGGAACTACTTATGAATTTAAATATGTTATTGCTCCTGATGGTTGGGAATCATTACCTAATAATAGAACATTTACATTAACTGCTCCAGCAACTGTAACCCCTGTTGTATGGTTTAGTGACGATAATACATACACTGTATTAAATGAAGTTACTAATACATTAAACTTTACTGCTGATATTTCTGACATTCTTGGTGTTGGTGTTGGCGGTGCATTTGATCCTGCTCAGGATTCATTGTTAGTAATGGGATTAGACTGGGATGGTTTAGGTAAAGATGTAGTTGGCGATAGAAAAATGGTTAACAATAGTCTTAATGCTGGTATTTATACTGCTACATTAACATTTACATCAAGCAGTGCTTCTCCAAATGGAGTAGGCGATTCAACAAAATGGAAATTTAGAGCTTTCCCTGAAACTAGATTTGCTAACACTGGCTGGGAAACCGGTGCAGATAGATGGCACTATTATGTAGCTGATGGATCTGTAGTTGATTTACCTACAATTGTACCAAATATTTATCCACTTTTTGGTCCAACCACTGTAGATGTTCCAATGGAATGGAATGTTGATATGACAAATGCGGTTAACAGATGGAATGGATTACCAATTTCACCTACAGATCTTCAGTTTGTTGGTATTAAAGGTGCTGCACCATTCCTAGGTTCTTGGGGTGGAAGCTGGACCGTAGCTGATACTGTTGGCGGTTCTACAAGTACTTTAAAAGTACTTACAAATGTTGGTGGAAACATTTGGAGATATAGTTACACCGTTCCTGTTGGTACAAATTCAGGTGCTTATGAATATAAATATGCAGCAGTATATCCAGGTGCAGATACAATTAACGGTGGTTCAACACCTCTTGATAATGAAGGTGGATTTGGACAAAATCACTTATTTATTCTATCAGATCAACCAGCTGGTATTACACTAAATAATGTATTTGGTAATTTTACCGGTGTTGAAGCTATTGAGAATTTAGTTCCGATGGCTTATGAATTAGGCCAGAATTATCCTAATCCATTCAACCCATCAACAACAATCAGATTCAGTGTTCCTGAAGCTGGTTTAGTTACTCTAAAAGTATACAATTTGTTGGGTGAAGAAGTTGCTACATTGTTAAACAATGAACAAGCAGCTGGTGTTTACGAAGCAAATTTTGATGCTTCAAGACTTTCAAGTGGTATTTACTTCTATACACTTGAAGCTAAAAACTTTACATCTACAAAGAAGATGGTATTGTTGAAGTAATTATGTTTCTTTAATTCCTAAAAGCGGGTGGCTTTCTGTAAAGACCTTTTACAGTCCATCCGCTTTTTTTTTATGTTATGATTTAATAACTGAGATGACAGATCAAATCTCTAAAAATTATTTTAGTGGAGAAGCGATGAAAAATTTGATTACAAAATTTTTATTTTTGTTTATATTATCACTTACTTTGGTTCCAATGCTTTTTGCACAAACCGGAGTTGGTAAATTAAGCGGTAAAATAGTTGATGCTGCAACCGGAGAAGCCTTAATCGGTGCAAACGTAATATTAGTTGGTACCTCAACAGGTGCAGCTACTGATATAGATGGAAATTATTTTATTCTTAATATCACGCCTGGCACATACGAGCTTAAAGCTTCTTATGTTGGATACGCTCCAAAGACAATAGAAAATGTTCGTGTTGTAGCAGGTATTACTTATGATCTTAATATCGAAATGACAACTGATTTTACTCTTGATGAAATTGTAGTTGTTGATCGAAAGTTTTTTGAAGAAAAAGCAACAAATACAGTTAAAGTTATAGATTCAGATCAGATATCAAGATTACCTGTACGCGGCGTAACAAATATTGCCTCACTTCAATCTGGTGTTGTTATACAAGAAGGCAGCGGCGGACAAGAAGGAAACGCTACAATTAACGTAAGAGGTGGTCGTGGTAGCGAAGTTCTTTATATCGTAGACGGAGTACCTCAGAACAACTTATACAACAGATCTTCAGTTGCTTCTGTAAGTAACGTTGCTATTGAACAAATTTCTTTTCAGGTTGGTGGATATGAGGCTAAATACGGACAGGCTCAATCTGGAATTATAAACGTTACAACAAAATCAGGACAACCAACATATACAATACTTTCTGATATTGTTTCATCATCATTTACTGATGATTATGGTTACAACCTATATGCTGGAACTATAAGTGGTCCAATCATTCCTGGAATTCCAGAACATACAATATTTTTATCTGCTGAAAGAGGATGGTTCCAGAATGCGGATCCAACCGCCTTGGATATTTCATTTCCTTCGATTAATGAAACATACACCGGTTATAAAAATAATGCAGCAAGTGTTTGGAGATTTTCCGGAAAAACTAATCATCGTATGGGCAATTTTTCTGTAAACCTAAGCGCGTTATATAATGATAGAACTGCAAAAGTTATAGATTATCGTTATCAGAAAAATAATTCCAGGTTTAATGGGGAATTCTTTGAGAGAAATATTTCTTTAAACTCAAGACTATCCCAAACTTTAAGTAATACAACATTTTGGAATCTTAATTTAGGGTACAAAATGTTTAATTTTGAAAGATATAATCCATTCTTAAAGGATAATCTTGAACTATATGGTAATGCTGAATACTGGGAAACGAATCTTGGTGTTTATTTAGCCGGTGATGGATTAAATCCAGCCAGACTTGGTGATGATGGACTACCTATAGTGAACTCACAAGGTGATAGAATCCAAATGTCTGTGGATGATAACGGTGTTTTTAGACCATATGGCTATACTGGCGGTGGATTATATCAACAAAGAGAAGATAATGCGTTCTTTATTGATTTTGACATAACTTCACAAATTGATAACCATCTACTTGAATTTGGAACTGGCTTTTCACAACATACAGTAAGAGGTTACGGTGTATTTGCAAATGGTTATGCTCAACAACCAAACACACTTACAGAAACAGAAAAATTTGAAGCACTGCAGCCATTTGTATACGGTTACGATGTTACAGGAAAGAACAAAACCACAACGGATGATCCAAATCAATTTTTAAGACCATATAAACCGGATATCGGCTATGCATATTTACAAGATAGATTTGAATTGAAAGATATTGTCTTAAACATCGGTTTAAGAATGGACTACTATAATTTGAAGTCATACATTCTTAAAAATCCCGCACTGCCGTATGCAGGTGGAACGGACCCTGAAAACTTCGATCCAGGAGATTTTCAAGTTAGAGACGCTGAAGTTGAACTTTCTCCAAGAATTGGAATTGGATTTCCAGTAACTTCCGGAACTGTATTTCATGCACAGTATGGGAGATTTATTCAATTACCAGAGTTAAACGATGTTTATTTTGGACCTTACAGCTATAACGATTATTTAGTAATGGCTCCTCAAAGTGGATTTAATGGATCCTTAAGAGCCGAAGAAACTATTCAATATGAAGTTGGTTTCAGACAATTATTAAGTGATAACTCAGCATTAAATATTACCGCATTCTATAAGAATATTAGAGATCTTGTGAATGTTCAAAATCACAAATTCAGAAGAGTAGAGGGCGGTGAATTAATTGACGCAATATATCCAGAGAACTCGGATTTTGGAACTACCAAAGGAATCGCACTATCTTTAGATATTACTCACTTAAGTTATTTTAGTGTTTCGGCTCAATACACATTTTCCATTGCTGAAGGAACCGGCTCATCAACTTCATCTAGTTCAACTTCAGTATTTAGAAATAATGATAATGCAGCCCCTAAAGTTATTGCTCCTTTGAGTTTTGATCAAAGACATACTGGCGTTTTTAATATAGATTTCTATGTACCTAAAGGTGAAATGGGCTGGTTGGAAATGTTCAACGTGAATATGTTGTTTTCATTCAGCAGCGGTCGTCCTTACACACCGATGGATCAATGGAATCTATTGGGTGACAATGGCATCCTTTCTCAGACCAAGGGATACATCAATTCTGCATTTGCACCAGGCTCTTTTAGAATTGATTTGAAGATGGAAAAAAGTTTTGCAATTGGCGATATTTTCATTTCACCATATTTATGGATTGAGAATCTTTTAGATGCTGACAACATCACCACAGTTTATAGATCAACAGGTAGCCCATATACCACTGGGTTCTTAACAACACAAAGTGGAATAGCTGCTTCAGAATTAAATGGTGAAGGATATGTCCAAGATTATAAGAGTCTGGAAAATAATCCAGGTAATTTTGGAATACCAAGATTAATTAAACTTGGCTTTAAATTGAACTTCTCAAACATAAGCTTATAATTATTCAGAATTTTTTAAAGTTGAGAGGACATTAAAAATGAATATTAAAAATAGTTTGTACCGATTACGTTTCCTTATAATCCTACTGGTAATTGCACCTTTATTTTTAGGATTTTTGGGCGATGATAAAAAAGGTACTAAACCCTATAGTTCACAAACGATATATAAAGTTGGTGCAGCCACTGATGAAGGCGGTAAAAAGGGTGATGCATACAGATTATACATCAATAATATAAACCTGCCAATGAATAGAAAGGGAGTTATTGCCGCTGTTAATATTCCTGATCCAGTTTCAACTGTGTCTGGTGCAGGTGGAAAATTTGGTGGGCATATATTCTTATTCTCCAGTGGCTTTTTTCTAAGTGGTTATTCAAACGGTACGCTGTTTGCCAATGCTGTTGCTTCCGCTTCATTAGTTGAAGATTATATCCCTGGATTATCTGGAACAACAGGCGATTCGAGAGCACAATTATATGTAGTAAAAGCAACTGATCCTGCATTTGGTACTTCTTGGCAGGATTGGAAAGATGCTGTTGATTTAGGAGCTGATTTCTATGATGGTGATGGTGATGGGTTGTACACTCCAGCTGATAAAAATGGAAATGCTCAGTGGGATCTTGATGAAGATAAACCTGATATTCTTGGTGACGAGACAGTATGGACTGTTTATTGGGATGGAGTTCCGGCTCCTCAAAGAAGATATAACAACGTACCACCTCTTGGTATTGAAGTAAGACAATCAGTATTTGCTTTTGCATCCGGTGGAGCAATTGGAAATTTAATCTTTGTCCGCTATAGATTTAAATATGTTGGTTTAAACGATCCGAATGAGCCAGCACAATTAGATAGCGTACTTTTTGGAGTTTGGGCGGATGTTGATTTAGGTACTGCCACAGATGACTTGGTAGGAAGTGATGTTGAGCGAAATTCAGGTTATACATACAATAATGGGCCAGATGGGGAATATGGATCTAATCCACCCTGTTACATGATTGACTTTTTCTCCGGTCCTTTGGATTATATTGCCGGAGAGACTTACGTTGATAACAATGGTAATAATACTTTTGACGACGGGATAGATACCCCTTTAGATACTGCTTATAGTTATAGGGGTCAAACTATTGGAATAAAAACATTTCCCGGAGCAAGGAATTTGCCGATCGCCTCTTTTATAGAATATATTAATGGAGATCCATCGTTAAACGATCCTGATAACCGTGAAGCTGCAAGAAATTATATGCTTGGTAAAACAAGACAGGGTGATGATATAGATCCGTGCTCATTCCCATACGGTGCAGTTGTTGGTGGTGTTAATTGTGCCACGGTTGATCCACGATTCTGGTATTCAGGCGATCCTGTTACCAATGTTGGCTGGATAAATACCACTCAAGCTGATTCAAGACAAATGACGAATACAGGACCTTTTACTTTATTTAAAAATGAGGAGAAAGAGATTGTTGTAGCATATGTTGTAGGTCAGGGAACGGATCCGAAAAATTCAATTACTGTAGCTAGAAAAATTGATGATGGTGCGCAAACTATTTTTAACCTAAACTTTTTAGCACCTTCTCCACCTCCAGCACCAGAGGTAACTGCTAATGCCAGTGAGGATTTTATTGAACTTACCTGGCCAACAGAAAAACAGTTTACTTATTCAAATAAAACAAGTTCTTGGGATGTTCAGTATGGTGGTTATAATGTTTATGCATTTCAGACGTTCAGTACATCTGAAACCGTTAATAATCAACCTAATGTAAAGTTAATTCAAAGATATCAAGTTGCTGATTCTGTCAATAACCTATATTACAAAGATGGCAACAATGGTGGAACATTCCTTCTATATGCTGCTGCACCCGGGGAAAATGTTCTGGATTCAAATATTTATAAAGACCCTACAACAGGCAGAATTAGATATAGAATTACTAAAGATCCATTTACTGATGGACCTCTTGTAAAAGGGAAGCCATATTATTTTGCGGTTACCTCCTATGGTGTTAATCACGACGCATTGGTTAATAAATCTGGAGGTGATCCCGGCAGATATGGTGATTATTATTTAACTGACCAAACTTTTGTTCAGGCAGTTGAAAATAACAAGAATATTCAGACCGTTTTAATGGGTGAAGATTTATATCTTCCACCAGTAGAACTAATAAATGCTAATAAAATATCAGGTGCTTCTAATGGAATTGTTACTTATGATATTGTAAGTCAACCTGATTTAAAAGACAATGAATATCAAGTAACATTCTTCAAAAATGAAGCAACAGTTGCCTATAATATGTTCTGGAAGTTAACTAATACAACTACTGGTGCGGTATTGGTTGATTCAGCTGACTATTATCTGTACAATCAACCAGATAATGTTACCGTTCCGCTAACCGAAGGGTTTATTACTAAAATTGAAAATCAAACTGCTACATTAGGAACACCAACATATTCACCATCTTCATCTGTTTGGTTTGATGATCTTACAGGTAACAATGCATTGGCCGATGCTAACGGTGTGTTTTACGTTGGAAAAGATATTCCTGATGGCACAGGTGTTTTTGGTTTTAGAAATAGACAATCAGATTATATTACAGCAGATAAATTAAGAAAAGTTGAATTGCGATTTGGAACAACAGGAAAAGCTTACCGATATCTTAATAATTATCTTGGAACCTCGAACTTACAGCGCGTAAATGCTTACTCTTATGCTGGGGCAGTAACTGCTGCTGATACCGTTGGTAAAGGAACTGTCGGCAATTGGAATACAGTGGATGACAGAGCCAACGGGTTTGTTGATGTACCATTTACAGCATGGGTAGTAGATGAAAAGTTCCCTGGTGATACAAGACAATTAACTGTTGGTTTTGTAGAAAGAAGAAATGTTGCAACTTATCCAAACGGTACTCCCGATGGAATTTGGGATCCAACAGATTCTCTAAATCTATCAGGTGAAATTATTATGATTTTTGATGCACCTTATGATCCAAATGGCGCACAAGTTGAATATACCGGTGGCGTGTTTAATACACCAGGTGGTCCGGTTACGGTTTGGTCTGATTTGCTTAGATCTACTGGCGGGCTTCAACCAATACCTGCTGATGCTATTGGGATTACTGAAGAACAAAAATCAATATTTTTATCTCCAATGTTTAACGCTATGTATGTTGTTGGATTGCAGAGAAGAGATGCCTCTTCTTTCTATTCAAACGGAGATAAATTGACATTACCATTGGATATTTATCCATACACTTCAGATGATGTCTATAAATTTAATGTTGTAAAAGATATACTTTCGGAAGATCAGGCAAGAGGATTATTTGAGAAGGTAAATGTGTTTCCAAATCCACTATATGGATACAATCCTTACACGGCTTATAATAATCTTGCAGCAGATGATCCGTTTGTAACATTTACAAATCTGCCTAATGAAGAAATAACGGTCAAAATATATTCATTATCAGGTCAATTGTTAAGAACACTTGTTAAAGATCCAAACTCAACTTCACCTTTCTTAAACTGGAATTTGCAAAATGAATCTGGTTTAAGGGTTGCATCCGGGTTATATCTAGCAATTGTTCAATCGCCTAAATACGGAGATAAAGTGTTAAAGTTTTCGATAATTATGCCACAGAAACAATTGCCCAGATTTTAATGATTGTATTTGGGCAGGATAAGGATTCCTGCCCACGTTTATAAATTTATAACATATGTGGAGTTTCGAAATGAAAAAAATATTACTAATAATTTTTGCTGTTTTATTAACAGTATCAATTTACCCCGGCGATAAATCGCGTAGAGGTACAACTGGTGCTGATCAGTTGCTGGTGCCGGTTGGTGCTCGAAGCATTTCTACAGCTGGAGCATTTGTTGCAATAGTTGATGGAGTTGAATCCATTTACTATAATCCTGCCGGACTAGATATCTCTCCAAAGTCAGAGGTGATGTTTAGTTATATGAACTATATAGCGGACATCAATATGTCCTATTTAGCTGTAGGAACAAATCTTGGTGATTTTGGTTCTGTAGGATTGAGCCTAAAGTCTTTTGATGTTGGAGATATTCCTATTACGACAAATGAACTACCTGATGGAACAGGCAGTACTTATTCCCCTACATTCTTAACGATTGGTTTGACTTATTCAAAAACTTTAACTGATCGTGTGTCAATAGGTACAAATGTTAAATTTATTAATGAAACTATAGGCAATACATCGGCAAATGGATTTGCTATTGATGCAGGTGTACAATATAAATTTAACGATAACCTCTCAATTGGTGCGACCATAAATAATATTGGTCCAAATATGTCTTATGCCGGTCAAGATTTAAGAGTTCAAACTGGTGTTCCAGGTTCTGTTATTGGTGCACCAAATGGAACATATGAAGTTGTTGCTGAACCTTTCCAAATACCAAGTTATTTTCAGTTGAGTCTTGCTTATCAAGAAAACTTTGATGATCAGAATAGAATTAAACTTGCAAGTACGTTTGTTGCAAACAATTCTTTGGACGATGCTTTTAATTTTGGATTGGAATACAGTTACATCAATACTCTTTTTATAAGAGGTGGTTATAATCTGTACACTGAAAATTCTGATGAGTCAATCTATGGATTTACAGCAGGTGCAGGTGTAAATTATGAAATTGGCTCCGGAATGGCTGTAACGTTTGATTATGCATATAGAGATGTTAAAGAGTTCCCAACATCCAATCATATTTTTACCGTTAAATTAGCTTTCCAATAGTGAATGTTTATTTTGTTTTTAAGCGTCTATTTTAATTAATAGGCGCTTTTTTATTTAATTATTAAGAAACACTACAATGAAAAAATTTATTTTTATACTACTCGCCTTTAGTTTTCCAATATTTTCTCAAACCAACTTTGATTTTGAATTTGATTTCGCTCAATTCGGGTACGATTCAGCATCAAATTATGTTGAATTTTACTACTCGTTCAATCAATCATCATTAACTGTTGGAACAGAAAACTCCACTAATATTATTGAAGGTATTCTAAAAATATTTATTAAAGATGATATAAGTGGTGATACAATAGTTTTCAATCAATGGAAGTTAAAGCACGATATTCTTGATACAACTGCTGCAAACAGCCAAGTTTTAGTTGGTACACTTGGATTTATTATTCCGCAGGGTAGTTTTTCTTGTGATGTAACAGGTTCAGATGTTAATGATACGGAAAAAATAAGAGTGATCCATGAAAATTTTAATGTGATTCCATTTTTAAAAAACTCACTAAGCTTTAGTGATATTCAATTGGCTTCAAAAATGATTCAAGGAAGTTCAAACACGAATTCAATTTTTTATAAAAACTCTTATGAGGTTATTCCTATCCCGAATGTAGTATTTGGAAAATCTCAGCCAGCTTTGTTTTTTTACACAGAGATTTATAATCTTCAGGATACATTGTTGAAAAGTGATTTAATAAGAATGAACCAATTGCTTTATAACAGCAAAGGTAAACTTATTAAAGACAAATCTAAGTATCTTTCAAGAAATTCAAATACTCGTGTTGAAGTTGGTTCTCTAATTCTAACATCGTATCCAACGGACACATATACTCTTGTTTTAGCTTTGATTGATAGCGTTGGAAATACAGGCATATCGACCGCTAAAAAGTTTTATATTTATAATCCGGATGTAATCGTAATGGATACGTTTGAGGTTTCAACTACGGCAGTTTTAAGCTCAACTTTTGGCTCGATGTCTGAAGAAGAACTGGATGATCTTTTTGATAAATCAAAATATCTCGCTTCTAAAAATGATATTGATAAGTTTAAGAAATTATCAAAGATTGATGGTAAAAGAGAATTTATGTTTGAATTTTGGAAAAATAGAGATGCAGAATCTGGATTAAATGAAAATGAGTATTTCAGAAATTATATGCAGCGGGTTAATATTTCTAACGAACGATATTCTTCTATGGGTAAAAAAGGCTGGAAGACCGATAGGGGAAGAATTTTTCTTCTTTACGGAGAACCAACTGAGATTGAAAGATATCCAAATCAGCTAGATACAAGACCATACGAAATATGGCAATACACTGATGTTGAAGGTGGAGTCTTTTTTATTTTTGCTGATATTACCGGATTTTCTGATTATACATTAATTAATTCTACTAAGCGTGGCGAATTACGAGATGATAATTGGCAAAGGCGTATAGTAATTAATTAGCATTTAAAATATTTAGCCCCTTAACCGGGGCTTTTTTGTGATCATTTTTTGATTAAAAAATCCTATCATTTCACTATTTTTACGCATCAATTTATTATATGATTTGAAAAATTATTTAGAATATATACTGTTTTTACTCCTAAGCTATCTATGCCGATTTCTTGGACTAAATTTATCTAGGAAATTTTCATCTTTAATTTCTTTCTTTTTCTTTTATCTTTTACCAATCAGAAAAGATGTTGTTTTTAATAATCTTAAAAATGCTTTTCCAGAAAAACCCCCTGGTCAAATTAATAAAATAGCTTATGGTAGTTATAAAAGTTTTGCTATCACGTTAGTTGAGATTCTATTTTTACCGTGGACTTCAGATGAGCAGATAAAAAAGGTTGTTAATTTTAATAACTTTCATTTGATTGATAAAAAAGAACAAGAAAAAAATGGGGTTATTTTATTATCAGGGCATTTTGGTAATTGGGAGTATTGTGCTATTTCAGTCGGTGCACAGTTAAATAAAAAATTATCTGTTATAGTAAAACCACAACGCAATCCTTTAGTTAATGATTGGATGAACCGTGCACGTACTAAATGGACGAATGAAGTTGTTCCACTGGGTGCTTCGATTAGAAATGTTTACACTGTGCTTATGAAAAAAGGTATTGTGGCTATGGTTGCTGATCAGCGCGGTCCAGAGGATAGTATTAAGCTAGAATTTTTTGGGCGCAAAACAGCGGTATATACCGGCCCAGCTGTATTATCTCTTAAGATGAATGTTCCAATTCTTTACGGCATTACGATACGCCAGCCGGATCTTTCATATCATTCAGAAATTGTTGAAATAGATAGAGAAAAATTGCCAGATGATTATGATGAAAAAGTAAAAGTCTTATCAGAAAGAATGTTAAAGTATTTGGAAGATGTTATAAGAAAGCATCCCGAACAATGGTTATGGATGCACAGAAGATGGAAACATTGATGAGTACTGAAAAAATATTATTTATACAGACGGCTTTTCCTGGTGATGCGATTCTTACATTGCCTGCGCTAAAAAAGGTCAAAGATTTTTTTCCTAATTGTTCAATTGATATCCTTTGTATCCCTGCAACTAAAGAGATCTTTACTGCTTCGCCTTTTGTGGATAATGCAATTGTGATCGATAAAAAAGGAGAGCAAAAATCATTAAGAAAAACTTACCAGTTTATTAAGCAGTTAAAGCAAAATAATTATAACAAAGTTTATTCATTCCACAGATCTTTACGAACAGCTTTTATAGTGCTTTTATTGGAAGTGAGAGAAACTTATGGTTTTGATAGTTCAATGTTGATGCATGTTTATAAGAATCTGGTTAAGTATGATAATTCCAAGCACGAAGTTCAAAGAAACCTGGATTTAGTTGGATATCATTATGATGAAGAAAATTGGAAAATAATTCCGGAGATTAGAACTGATGAACAATCAATTGAAAAAGTAAAATCTTTTATAAATGAATATCAATTAGAAAATGGTTTTATTGCGATAGCGCCCAACAGTGTTTGGAATACTAAAATATATCCAGCTGAATATTTTGAAGCAATTATACAACACTTTATAGATAAGAAAAATAAAGTGGTATTAATTGGTGGCGAAAATGATAAGTCGAGTAATGAAAAAATAGCTTCTAAATTTTCTAGTGAAATTATAAATTCTGCTGGTATTTTATCTATTATTGAAAGTATTGAACTACTTAAGCGAGCAAAACTTTTAATATCTAATGATAGTGCGCCGACTCATATGGGCATGTGTGCTGATATTAAAGTTCTAACAATTTATTGTTCAACAGTACCAAATTTTGGATTTTATCCATATAATAAAAAAAGTGCTTCAATCAGTTTTGATGATTTAAAGTGTAAACCTTGTGGAATTCATGGACATCATAATTGTCCTATAAAAAAATTTGACTGCGGTATGAAGCTTTTGCCGCAAGAAATAATTTGGAAAGCAGAGGAATTGTTAAATGACTGACAATAAAATGTCTTTAATGGTTAGCATTGATGAGAATTTTGAAGAGAGTATAAATATTGCGCGAGAACTTTTTCTTAACGGCTCCATTTTTATTTATCCGACCGATACCATTTATGGATTTGGTGGCAATCCTTTTAATAAAAAAGCAATAAAAAAAATTAGTGACGTTAAAGGAAAAACTAATTGGCGGCGATATATTTTTCTTATTTCGGATATTGAAATGTTAAAAAGCTACGCTGATGTAAGCTCAGAAAGATATTTAGATTTTTTGCTAGCAATATGGCCCAATCCTGTTTCCGTAATTCTTAAGTTAAATAGTAAATATCAGGAATTACTTCAATCAGAAACGGGAGCCTTTAGAATTCCAAATCACAGATTTTGTAGTAAATTAGTTAGCGAACTAAAAATGCCGTTAGTATCTACTAGTGTGAACAGAACAGGCAGTGAACCAATGAATGATCCGTCAATAATTATTCAAGAGTTTGCTAATGATGTTGAAGCGATATTTTATTCTGAAAAAAAATCATTTTTTGAAGCTTCTACTCTAATTGATTTAAGCAAAGATGAACCTATTTTAATTCGTGAGGGTAAAATTAAATTTGTGGAATTAATGAAAAAGCTAGATTAACTTATTAGACGAAGCAAGAATTTAAAATTGAAACTTAAAAAAATTAAAAGATTCTCAATTATAGTTGTACCGGAAGAAACATCCAGCGAACCACACACTATGAAAATATCATCATTAAAGTTGATGACTTATATTTCAATTTATAGTGTAGTAATATTTTTACTCGGTTTTTACATAATAAGCTTCACTCCACTTAGTGAAGTTCTTTTTCCTTACTCACTCAGATTAACAGATTCTGATAAAAAGAAAGTGGAAATACTAAACGATAAGGTAAATTTTCTAGCAAATGAAATAGAATCTTTAAAATCTGTAAATAAGAGATTAAAATTTGCAATAATGTTAGGTGATTCAACTTTATTAAAAGAACCTTTACAGATAAAAGATTCTACAACTAAAAAAAATCTTCTGGATGGAAATATCTTAAATGTTTTTAAGGATTTTATTTACCAGATTACAAAGAATCAAAATCAGGAAATGTATTTTATCACACCCGCTGAAGGCTTTCTTAGCAGATCTTTTAATCCTACAAAAGGGCACAATGGCAATGACTATTCTATGAAGGAAAATAGTCCTATCTTTGCATCATCTGGCGGTTATGTGGTGTTTGCAGATTATGTTACAAATTATGGATATACAATTATTATAAATCATCCTGAAAACTATATAACTAAATATCTACATTGTTCATCACTGTTAAAAAAAGATGGTGACTTTGTTAGGCAAGGTGAATTGATTGCTTTGAGTGGAAATTCAGGTACGGAATCAACAGGTCCGCATCTTCATTTTGAAATTTGGAAAGATGGAAAACCCATCGATCCTGAAAAAGTGTTAATTAAATTTTAGGAGCTATTTTGAAAACTAAATCAATCGGGAGTTCTATGGAAGAAGTAACAATTATTAGCAGTGGTGTTGTTATAGATGGTAAAGTTACAAGCAACGGTAATATTCGTGTTGATGGAGTAGTTAAAGGCGATATTACGACACAAGGTAACTTAACTGTTGGAGAACACGGCAGCATTCAGGGACAGTTAACAGGTGAAACAGTTTCAATTGGTGGCAAAGTTGATGGAACCGTTAACGCTAAGGAAAAATTGGTTCTTGAATCGAAATCCGTGTTAAAAGGTGATTTATTAACAAAGATTTTAGTTGTTGAAGCGGGTGCAATTTTCGAAGGCAAAAGCTCAATGGGCTCTCAATCTACATTTAAACCCGTTCCCAAAGGAGAATAAAATGGCGCAAAAACCGGAATTTGATTCCGGGATTGCAAAATCGTTTCGTGATGTAGCCCCATATCTTGGGTTGGGTCTTCAATTAGCTGTTACCGTTGTTGCGATGGTACTTTTAGGAAGTTGGCTTGATGATAAGTTTAATCTCAACTATGTCTTAACCTTAGTTTTTGGTTTGCTGGGAATTTCAATTGGGATGTTTAACTTAATAAAAACTGTTAACGACCTTGAACGAAAAAGCAAGCTGCGTGATGAAAATAAATAAGTTATTTATTATTCTTAGCTTAATTCCAATCGTATTTTTGTTGTTTATCATTCAGAATTATTTTCATCAAAAGGATAGTTCTAACCTTTTTTTTAGCCTTTTTTATGGATATTTATTCCCAACATTCAATTTCGTTCTTGGTGTTTTAGCAATCCATTTTGGATTTGAAAAAAGCGATAAATTATTCCTGATTATTGTCTTTGGAGGGCTTGTAGCCCGCTTATTCTTAATGTTGGGTCTAATCCTGATGGCTCTCAAATTCTTGTTTGTTAGCCTCAATTCTTTTATCTTTACTACCTTTATTTTCTATTTCTACTATCTCTTAGTAGAGATTTTTTTTCTAACTAAAAAAGAATTTGTTAATAAACTCTAATCAATGATTGACTCAACTTCTACAATAGTTGATACTTTGAACACAACTAAGTCAGAATCTGGCAGTGATTGGATTCTCCATCACGTAATGGATGGAAATTATCTTGATTTTTCGCCAATTGGTAAAATATATTTACCTCATTTTGAACTTTTTGGGTTAGATTTATCAATCACACGACATGTTCTATTTATGTGGGTTGGTGCTTTGATTCTTTTTATTGTGATGACAAGAGTTGCCAGAGCTTACAAATCCTCAATGGTTCCAAAAGGATTTACTAATTTTTGGGAATTATTTATAGTTTTTGTGCGTGATGAAATTGCAAGTCCTACAATCGGAAAAGGGTTTGAGAAATTCCTTCCATATTTGTTAACAGCATTTTTCTTTATTCTTTTTGGAAATTTTTTAGGATTAATTCCTTTTTCAGCAACGTTTACAAGTAATATTGCTGTTACTGCAACATTAGCGATTTTCACATTCTTGGTAATTCAAATTGGTGGAATTAGAAGTAATGGATTTTTTGGATACTGGAAAGGATTAATTCCACACGGTGTCCCTTTATTTTTATTGCCAATTATGGCTGTGGTAGAACTTTTAGGATTGCTAGCAAAACCATTTGCATTAGCTATTCGTCTTTTTGCAAATATGACTGCAGGGCACATTGTTATATATGCTCTTATCAGTTTGATTTTTGTAATGCAAAACGTTGCTTGGGCTGGTTTGGCAATCCCTATGGCTTTGTTTATTTACGGACTTGAAGTTTTAGTTGCTTTATTACAAGCATATATTTTTACAATGCTATCTTCCTTATTTATAGGTATGGCAGTTCATCAGGATCATTAAAAATAACTTATAATATAAATTATAATTAAAGGAGAACGTTAATGGATTATGCATATTTAGCTGCCGGATTAGGTGCTGGATTAACAATCTTTGGTGGTGCTTTGGGTATAGGCAAATTAGCTGCCGCTGCAATGGATGCTAGCGGAAGACAGCCAGAAGCTGCCGGTGCAATAAGAACCTCTATGATTATCGCAGCTGCGCTGATTGAAGGTATTTCTCTATTTGCATTAGTTATCTGCTTTATTTTAGCTGGTAAATAATTAATTAAGTGGAGTGAAGTTTTAATCGCTCCAATCTTTACAAATTAATTTTAACAATTAGATTATGATTGCAAATACATTATTTGCTTTTATTGCTTTAGTTGTATCTGAATCAGAAGGCGGCGGCGGTGGATTGCTTTCCGTTAATGGTGGTTTAGCAATTTGGACCATTATTACATTTGCCTTACTTCTGTTTCTTCTTACAAAATTTGCATGGAAGCCGATTCTTTCGGCTTTAAAGCAAAGAGAAGATGCTATAAAAGATTCACTTGAGCAAGCTGAAAAAGCTAAAGATGAGGCTAAACAGATTCTCGCACAAAATCAGAACAATTTGGCAAAAGCCGAAGAGGAATCAAAAAAGATTATTGAGCAGAGCAGAGTTTTTGCTGAGAATTTGAAAGAGCAGATGATAAAAGACAGCAAAGAACAGGCTCAAAAACTTATTAGTGATGCAACTTCTGAAATTGATAGAAAGAAAAATGCTGCGTTTGATGAATTAAAAAATCAGATCGCGGATATTGCTGTTAATGCTGCAGAAAAGATTTTAAAAGCTAATCTTGATGCTGAGAAGAATAAAAAACTTGTTGATAAATACATTAGTGATATATCTAAAAATTAAGTATGGCTCTATCAAAAGTTGCAAATAGATATGCTCAATCTTTTCTTGATACTTCTATCGAGAAAAATATTCTTACCAAAGTTGCTGAGGATTTTGAGTTAGTTTATAATTCTATCAGCAAAAGTGATGAATTACTTAGAGCTATTAAGAGCCCTATAATTAAGGCTGAAACCAAAAAATTATTTCTAGCTGAGATTTTTGGAATGTCGATAGGTAAAGATTCTATGAGCTTTTTGGATTTTACAATCGTAAAAGGTAGAGAAGATATATTACTTGAGATTTTAGAAAGATTTGAATCAATAAAAGATGAATATACCGGTTTCGTAAAAATTGATGTTACAACCGCATTTGATTTTACATCTGAACAAAAAATACAATTGCAGCAAAAGTTTGAATCTTATCTAAAAAAGAGAGCAAGATTAACATTTAAAGTTGATGGAAATATTATTGGTGGCTTTATAGCCAAAGTTGGCGATACTGTTTATAACGCTTCAATGGCTCATCAACTTGGGCTTTTGAAAAAAACATTTTTACAAAGCAGCGTTACATTAAATTAATTCAAAGGAATTTAATAAAGGAAATTACAAATGGCAGAAGTTAGACCTGATGAAATATCTGCAATATTAAGAAAACAACTTTCTGGTTTTGAAAGCGAAATTGATATTTATGATGTAGGAACCGTTTTGCAAGTAGGTGATGGTATTGCACGTGTTTATGGCCTATCACAAGTTATGGCAAGTGAATTAGTTGAATTTCCAAACGATGTATTTGGAATGGTATTAAATCTTGAAGAAGACAGCGTTGGCTGCGTACTTTTTGGTGATACAACTTTAGTTAAAGAAGGCGATACAGTTAAGAGAACAAAACGTGTTGCTTCTATGCCTGTTGGCGATGCAATGCTTGGTCGTGTTATCACTCCGCTTGGTGTTCCGATGGATGGTAAAGGTCCGATCAATACAACACAATTTTTACCGATTGAAAGAAAAGCACTTGGTGTTGTACAAAGACAACCAGTAAAGGAACCACTTCAGACGGGTATTATAGCCGTTGATGCAATGATTCCAATTGGTCGTGGACAAAGAGAATTAATTATTGGCGATAGACAAACAGGTAAAACTGCCGTTGCCATTGACGCAATTATTAGTCAGAAACATACTCATACCGAAGAAGCAAAAGCTTTAGGTATAAATCCGGTTTATTGTGTCTATGTGGCAATTGGGCAAAAAGAATCTACAGTAGCTCAGGTTGTAGCAAAACTTCAAGAAAATGGAGCTATGGAGTATACTACGGTTATTTGTGCTGGGGCTTCTGATCCTGCGCCATTGCAATTTATTGCTCCTTATTCAGGCGCAACTCTTGGTGAATTTTTTAGAGATAATGGAAAACATGCTCTTTGTATTTATGATGATCTTTCAAAACAAGCTCAGGCTTATAGAGAATTATCTTTGCTTTTAAGAAGACCTCCTGGACGTGAAGCTTATCCTGGTGACGTGTTTTATCTTCACTCAAGATTATTAGAAAGAGCATCTAAGCTTAGTGATGCTGAAGGAGGTGGAAGTTTAACAGCTTTACCAATTATTGAAACACAACAGGGTGACGTTTCTGCATATATCCCAACGAATGTAATTTCAATTACTGATGGACAAATTTATCTTGAATCAAATTTATTTAATGCTGGTGTAAGACCTGCTATTAACGTAGGTATTTCAGTTTCCAGAGTTGGTGGCAATGCTCAAATTAAAGCCATGAAAAAAGTTGCTGGTAGTTTGAAACTTGATCTTGCCTCGTACCGTGAGTTAGAAGCATTTGCAAAATTTGGTTCCGATCTTGATAAATCAACTCAAGCCACTTTAGCCAAGGGTGCACGATTAGTTGAATTATTAAAGCAAGGACAATACGCTCCGGTTCCTATTGAAAAACAAGTTGTTAGTCTATACTACGGCACAAAAGGTTTTATGGAAACAGTTCCAGTTAAAGATATCAAAAGATTTGAAAAAGAAGTTTTAGAGTTTGTCGAAGTTAAATACAAACAAATTTTTGATTCGATTAAAAAGGATAAAGACATTAGTAAAGAAACTGAAGAATTAATTAAAAAGGCCGGACAAGAATTTTTAGCTTCCTTTAAGTAGAGAAACTTTTATTCTATTAAATATTAATGGCAACTTTAAGAGATATTAAACTTCGCATAAAGGGTGTTAAAAGCACTCAACAGATAACTAAAGCAATGAAAATGGTTGCAACGGCAAAATTACGCCGAGCAACAGAATCTATTTTAAATGCTCGTCCTTATGCTAAAAAAATATCTGTTCTACTTTCACATCTTGCAAATGATGATGACAAATTTTCTAATCCATTATTTGCCGAAAGAGAAATAAAAAACGTTGCAATTGTTGTTGTAACAGCGGATCGTGGGCTGTGCGGAGCTTTTAATACTAACATAATAAAAGAAGCAACTAATTATGTTGAACAAGAAATAAATCAAAAAGGTCTAAACTATCAGCTCTATTGTCTCGGTAAAAAAGGTTCGGATTATTTTGGCAGAAGAAATTACAACATTGCTAAAACATACCCGGGGATATTTTCTCATTTAGATTATACCACCGCTCAAGGTTTGGTTGATGAATTAATTCCAAAATATTTTGATGGGAGTATTGATAAAGTAATAATTATTTTCAATGAGTTTAAATCTATAATTCAGCAGAAAATAGTTGTTGAACAGTTTTTACCTATCGTTTCTGGTGATGAAAAAGAAAATCACAAGCATGAAACTGTAAATTATATTTATGAGCCTGATCAAAAAACAATTTTTAGTTATTTGATCCCTAAACATCTAAAGGGACAAATGTGGAGAGTTTTATTGGAATCTAATGCGTCTGAATTTGCAGCTCGTATGACAGCAATGGATAATGCAACTACAAACGCTAAAGAGTTGATAAGAACTCTTAGCCTTACTTACAATAGTAAACGACAAGCCGCAATTACCACAGAGATACTTGAAATTGTATCCGGTGCAAATGCTTTGAATGAAAGTTAGTTAGATTAGTAATGTTGATTTTTTGAAATTATGTTTGAAGAATTATCTCTAAAATTAGAATCCGCACTTAAAAAAGTTACCGGACAGGGGCGCTTAACTGAAAATAATATTTCAGATACATTGCGTGAAATTAGAAGAATTCTTCTTGATGCTGATGTAAATTATAAAGTTGCAAAAGACTTTATTGAAAACGTAAAAGTTAAAGCTCTTGGCAAAGAAGTAATCACTTCAATTTCTCCAGGGCAATTAATTACAAAAATTATTTACGATGAATTAACTGAACTGCTTGGCGGTGGGCATCAGGAACTACAGATTAATCCATCTGGAATTACAACTATACTAGTTGTAGGATTGCAGGGTTCAGGTAAAACAACTTTTTGCGGCAAACTTGCAAAAAAATTAACTGAACAAAAAAGAAAAGTATTATTGGTTGCTGCTGATATTTACAGACCTGCAGCTATAGAACAATTAAGATTACTGGGGAAGCAAATTGATATTGAGGTTTTTTCGATTAAGGAGAAGGATGCAAGAAAAGTTGCAACTGATTCATTAATCTACGCAAAAGAAAAAAGCTATAATACAGTAATATTTGATACTGCTGGAAGGCTTCATGTTGATGAACAGATGATGCTGGAAGTATCAGATATTAAAAGTATTGTTAGTCCAAATGAAAGTTTGTTTGTTGTTGATTCGATGACCGGGCAGGATGCAGTAAATTCTGCAAAAGCATTTAATGACACCGTTGACTTTGATGGTATTGTTCTTACTAAATTGGATGGTGATTCAAGAGGCGGTGCAGCTCTTTCAATCAGATCAGTTGTTGGTAAACCGATTAAATTTATCAGCAATGGTGAGAAATTGGAAAATCTGGAAATATTTTATCCTGATCGTTTAGCTTCCAGAATTTTAGGTAAAGGTGATGTTATATCCCTTGTAGAGAAGGCTCAAGCATCGTTTGAGGACTTTGAAAGTGAAGAATTAGAAGAAAAACTAAGAAAAAATAAATTTGATTTTGATGATTTTCTTAAGCAAATTAAAGTCATCAAGAAAATGGGTTCTTTATCTTCCTTGTTAGGAATGATTCCCGGGCTTGGTTCTAAGATTAAAAATGCCCCGATTGATGATAATGCTTTAGTTAAAGTTGAAGCAATTATCAATTCAATGACAAAGCAAGAAAGAAGTACGCCGAAAGTTTTAAACGGCAATCGACGTAAAAGAATAGCAAGAGGTAGCGGCACATCAATACAAGATGTAAACCGTTTAGTTAAGCAGTTTAGTGAAATGCAAAGAATGATGAGTAGTTTTTCTAAAAAAGGATTACCAAATTCAATGCGTAATTTTAAATTTAATTGATAAAAGAGATAATATCCGGAGGATAATAATTTGGCTGTAAAGTTAAGATTGAGAAGAATGGGAAAGAAAAAACAACCCATTTACAAAGTTGTTGCTGCTGATGCACGCTCTCCAAGAGATGGAAAATTTCTTGAAGCTGTTGGTATCTACAACCCACTTACAAATCCACATAAAATAGATTTGAAAGAAGACAGAATAAATTACTGGTTAGATAATGGCGCGCAGCCAACTGATACAGTAAAAAGTTTGTTTAATCAAACAGGTATAAACCTTAAGAGAGACATTGCAAAACGCAAACTTCCAGCGGAGAAAGCCGAAGCACTGTTAAAGAATTGGCAAGCATCTAAGGAAGCTGCTTCACAGAAAAAATCTGTAAAGAAAAAGAAAAAAGCTGATACACAGGAAGCTAAAACAGAGCAGCCTGCTTAATTGTTTTTTGTTCTAAATTATGGAATGGAGGTACATCAGAAGTTACGGGTGCCGCTTCTGAATTAGACTCTTGATAAATTAAAAATTTATCAAGACTGTACATAACAACTTATTGACCCGGGTTCATTATAGGAGGCTTCTATTATGAAAGAGTTCATTGAGTATATCGCAAAACAACTTGTTGATAATCCTGACGGCGTTGTTGTTGAAGAAAAACTAACTGAAGAAAAAAAGGTAGTTTTATCTTTAAAAGTTCAAGCTGATGATATTGGTAAAGTGATTGGCAAGCAAGGCAAAACTGCACAAGCTATGCGAACACTTTTAACCGCTGTTTCAGCTAAAGAAGGCAAGAGAGCAATTCTTGAGATTGAAGATTAAAATAGTTCAAGTGTTTTAATTGAATGAGTTTTATCTTATAGCAAAGATTCTTTCTGCCGGTAAAGATGGATTTGTTAAAATTCAATTGGTTCCAGGATTAAAAATAAACACTGAACCAATTAAATTTTTATATCTGGATTTTTGGGAAAAGAAAAAAAAGTTAGAGCTTGAAGAGATATTAAGTATTAAAAACTCTTTTTTTTTAAAATTTAAAAACTTTGATGATGAAAGAGAAGTATCTCTTTTTATTGGCAGAAATGTTTTTGTTACTTCAGGTGATTTTGAAATAGTTAAAAATGATAGTGTCCTTAAATCTGATTTAATTGGGTGTGAATTATTTAAGGGACAGGATTTTTTAGGAACAGTGATTGATTACTTTGAAACTCCTGCAAACCCTGTGATTGAAATAATTTTGGGAAATGAAAAGAAAATTCTTATCCCATTTGTTCATTCTATTTTTGAAAAAATTGATCCTGAAAATAATATTTTGATATTAAATTCTGATTTTGGTTTTGATGATGATGAAGATTGATATTATTTCTGCGGTGCCGGATTTGCTCTCCAGTCCGGTTAATACAAGTATTCTAAAAAGGGCACAGGATAAAAAGAAAGTTAAAATTGAAATACATAATCTTAGAGATTATGCATTTAACAAGCACAAACAAATTGATGATAAGCCTTTTGGCGGTGGTGCTGGAATGGTGCTTAAACCCGAACCGTTCTTTGAATGTATTGAAAAATTAAAAGCTGAAAGCAATTTTGATCATATAATTTTTACTACACCAAAGGGAAAAATATTTGATCAGAAATATGCAAACAGATTATCTCTTGCAAATAATATTTTAATTATTGCAGGACATTACAAAGAAATTGATGACAGAGTTAGAGAAAATTTTGCAACCGATGAAATCTCTATTGGGAATTATGTTTTAACAGGCGGAGAGCTTCCGGCTCTTATCATTACTGATGCGATTGTAAGATTAATTCCCGGAGTACTCAATGATAGTGAATCGGCTCTTGATGACTCATTTCAAGATGGTGAAGTTGTGGAAGCACCCTATTATACCAGACCTGCTGAATATAAGGGAATGAAGGTACCAGAAGTATTACTTTCTGGAAATGACAAAGAAATTAAAAAATGGAAACAAGAACAATCTAAAATCTTAACTGAAAAGTGGAGAAATTTTAATAATTAGTGGAGTATGAAATGATCGATCTAAATAAAATAGCACCAGACCAGATAAAAACCGACATGCCTGTTTTTAATCCAGGCGATCACGTTCGTGTACAAGTACGAGTAGTTGAAGGTGATAAAGAAAGATTGCAGTCTTTTGAAGGCGATGTAATAAGTATTCGAGGTTCAGGATTAAACAAAACCTTTATGGTTAGAAAAATGTCCAGCGGTGTTGGTGTTGAAAGAATTTTCCCTTTTAACTCGCCAAAAATTGCAAAAGTAGAAGTGCTAAAGTTGGGCGACGTTAGAAGAGCAAAACTTTTCTACTTAAGAAATCTTTCGGGTAAGGCTGCAAGAATTAAAAGTAAAAAATCTTAAATCTAAATATTTTGGGAAGCCGCTAAATTCAGCGGCTTTTTTATTTTATGAAATCTAAAATTTTCCTTCCGCAAAATGTTTTTTCCCAGATATTCCTTTCTGAACTAAATCTTGAAGGAAGTGTTTCTATTGAGTTTCATCCTGCTGCTTTAATTGCTAAAAAATTATCGATGGATGAAAATTCAATCGGGCTAATCCCAATATTAGATTTACTTGCTTTTAAAGATTTATTTGTCTCTTCCAAAATTGGTATCTCATTCAACGCACTTCTTTCAAATTCATACATTCATTTTAAAGAAGGTCAGGAAAAATTAGAACAAATATTTCTTAAAGGCGATGTAACAACTAATGAAATAATTCTAAGTAAAATTTTGTTTAAAGAATTTTATGATGTTGATGTTACACCTACATTAGTCAAGGATGAATCGTCACACATTGATGCTAACACACTTGTTGTTGGTGATGAAAATTATATGAAAGAATTGTTTCTAAACGGATTAAGTTTTGCAGAAGAAATAATTGAACTGATTGATGCCCCTTATGTTAACTTTATTCTTGCTTCCACATCAGAATTAGTTCTTAAGGAATTTGCTGAGAAACATAGAGATGATTTACTAAATGGTCATACAGAAGAATACGCATCCATTCTAAAAGGATTTACACAAACCTCCCTGGATTTTATTTCAGTAAACATTCAGCATATAGTTTTTGATCTCGAAGATCAGGATCTTGAAGGAATAAAGACGTTAATGCAGTTGCCTTATTTTCACGGAATTCTTAAGGATATGATAGATATTAAATTTGTTTAGAAAAAGAATTGAATATTTATTTTATTAATATCATCTTTTTCGATTCAACATATTCTCCAACTTTTAATTGATAGAAATAAACACCACTCGGTAAAGAAGCATCACTAAAAATTATTTCATAATCACCTGCCGGTCTTAATTCATCAACTAGAGTTGCGATTTTATTTCCTATGATGTTATAGATAATCAAGGATTGATGACTTCTGATAGAAGAATTCCAACTAATTTTTGTAGTCGGATTAAACGGATTAGGATAATTCTGATAAAGTTTAAAGTTAATTGCAATTTCATTCCCATTGTCTATAGTCGAAGCCGAATTCCAGCCTGCAAGTTTTGCCCACAACCACCAAGCGGCATAAGCCTTTAAATTGCCATTTAATGCTTGTGTATGCGCTGGTGAGCAGTCATACCAATCAATATTTATAGTGTGAGAGTTCTGCCAATCAATTGCCCAATTTTTGTCTAAGCTTCCATTTCCATCGCTGTCATAATCACAATTATCAGTTGCATTCTTGTCAAGATAATAATTCCCATTCGGATCATAGGATTCTATATCATTAAAATCATATAAAATTTTTCTGTTTGTTAAGCAATAATTTCTTATCTGTTCATTTCTTTGATTGAGGTTCCCGTTAATTCCACTTCCATCTAAGTGCCCTGTCATATAAACAAACTTTACATTTGGAAAATCATTTTCTAATTCATTCATTAAACTCAAATATGTGTCAATATTTTCCTGAGTCGCACTGCTAACTTGACCACACCATGACCAAATTACTACATTTACATCAATGTTTGCAGAATTATTTAGATAGGTTCTAGTTGCAGATTCCCACGCTACAAAGTCTGGGCTGCCTAAATCTGATGCACCACTGAAGGCATAATCATCAATATCTAAAGCTCCGTTGGTTCCGCCTTCATTAAAAGCATATTGCGAACCTTTCCAATTTTCTAATCCATCCATTCCGGTTATTAACTGGCTACCGTGAGATGTGTGACCATATGCAATGTGTAATTTTACTTTTGCTGAATCAATCCAATTACTTGGAGTGAGTGATAATTTAGCTATAGTATGATTTGCGATTATTGATTCTTGTGAAAAAATGCTGAGTGAATTCGTTACAACCATTATTAAAGCTAAGTAAAATATCTTCTTCATTTATTGCCTCTTAATTCGTTTTATCTGCTTAAATAAAAAATCAAACAAAATGCCACAGGGATTCGGAATAAATTCATTTAGAAGATCGATAGGGAAGCTAATTTGGTTAATAATCAGTCACCAAACCTTCTGATTTGTTAAATGTAAATATTTAGCACGTATTTATTACTGATATGAAGGTGGAAATATATTAGCATTGTTGGCTGGAAGCGAGTACTATTTGATTCAATTTTTAATCGATGGCAGCTTACTTGTTTTTAGATAATCCCGGAATTGATTTCTTGTTGATATGACTTCATTATGATTTAGATCAGTGTGAATAAATATCAATCGATTATTTTTTAAGTCATTAATTTTTAATTGCGATTCTTCA
>JADJMD010000011.1 GCA_016709765.1 Ignavibacteriales bacterium | reverse complement strand
TGTGATCTAAAATGTGGAAATAACATACAAAAATTGGTGATCGGTTAACGAATTTGCCAATCACCAATTATGAAAAAGCAATTATGCTTCTTTTACAGCTAAAAATTTATTGTAAAGCCACATTAAAATTGTTGCAAGTACACCAATCCCAATTAACGCAAACCATACAAGTTCCGGTTTGCCCGCCGCTTTGAAGATTGGTACAGCCAACCGCCAAGTGGATCACCGACAAATCTTGCAATTGCTATTGGAAGGAACGCATAACCCTGAAACAATCCTTGCTGTCCTGCAGGAGCGATATCAGAAATATACTCGTAATATCTTGGAGCCTGCACCATTTCACCAATCGCAAAAGCAACAATTCCTGCCGCGATAGTTGGTATGCTCGGGTAAATTCCGATGATAACCCATATCAAACTTGAAAATGCAAACCCGTATAAGATTGCTTTAGAGGTTGGTAGATTTTTCGTCAATCTATTTAATGGAATTTGTAAAAGAATAATTGCTCCTGCACCGGCCCACGATTGAATAATTTCATAAGGTGCGGAAGCACTTATATAATCTGTTATGTAATAAGGTACGATTATAAATTCCTGCCAGAAGATTATCCAGTACAAAGAATAGATTAAAAGAAAAATCATAAACCTAAAATTTGCAAGTACAACAAATAAGTTTTCAATTTTCTTTCCAAAAGATTCAACAACATCCGTGGCGGGTGATTTAACTTCTTTGTATAAAAGTATGTTTACAATCAGCATTGCAAAACAACTGATTGATGAAACTATGTAAACATATTGGTTACCAAAGCTATCGCGTACAAAGTATGCAATTGTTGGTCCAATCATTGCGCCGGCATTTACCAGCCAGTAATAAATTGCAAAGCCAAGTGATTTTGTTTCAGGTGTTGATGTAACTGCAACGGTTCCGAGTACAGATGGTTTGATAAAAGATCCTCCGAAAGCAGTAAAAACTAAGAATAACATTAACAACCAGTATTGGTTAAAGTTTCCGTACACACCCGAAAAAGATGACATTCCAACTGAGCCGATAAGAAAATATCCAAGGCCGAGAATTGTAAACGCAATATTAAAAGCTTTTCTAAATCCCCATTTATCAGCAAGAGTTCCACCAAGAATAGGAAGCAGATAAATCAAACCGCCAAAAATCCCGGAAAGCTGTCCCGCTTCTGCTTCTGTAAAACCAAGATCATTACGCATGTAAATCATAAAAACAATTTGCTGACCATAGTAAGCAAGTCGCTCAAACAACTCCATTACATTTGCCACCCAGAATGTTTTATGAAAACCGGATTTTAGATCTTGTAGTTTGTTTTTAATATCCACAACGATGCCTTTAAAAATATTGCGCGCAATTTAGTTATGATGATTTTTAGTAACAAAAACTTTATCTCTTTAAATCGGAGTTGCAGCTTGTCTATTAAAACTGAGTTTACTTGTGTATTCATTACTCTTCATTTGTGAGCTAAAAACAGGCCTGTATATTTATAAATACTTAAATTAAAGCCATAATCTAATTCCATTCTCGGAACGATAATTGTTAATCCGTTAGTTCCTTACAATTAAATAAATTGAAATTGAAGAGAAATATTTTAAACATACAGAGGCAATAAAAAAGATTTTTATGAAAACACACTTAATAACACTCCTACTAGTAACTACTTTATTTTCTATGGGTTTAGCGCAAAACAAAAACGCGGTAATATCTGAATTAAAAAACAGTGAAGTTAAAATTAAATTACACAGACTTATTGAGTTTAAGGATTCCGATACAAAAAGCGGCAGCAAATTTTTAGTTGCAGATATTACAATTGAAAATATTTCTGATAAGAGTATTCAAATGGGTGCTGAGTACACAATGAGCATTACACTTAAAGACGATAAGGGAAACGAGTATCGTTCCGGTTTAAAGGGAGAAGGAATTGTTTCAACCTATCTAACTAAAGACGGAAGCGAAGAACAGGATTCTAAAGCACACAACTTATGCTTTAGCGATAACTTTCCTGTAAAAACAAAAGCAAGATCTTTGCTTTGCGGATTTAAAGTTCCTGTTGATTCAAAAATAGTTTCCTTCGGTGTTAAGAAGAAAAATTTGTGGAGTGTTGTTAAATAAAATTTATATTCACAGGGGAGCATTATGAAAAATTCTAAAGTTCTTTGTTCGGTATTTGTTCTTTCTTTCTTCTTCATTTCAACAATTTATCCCCAACATGGTAATCCTCAAAATCGTCGAGCGGGAAATATTGACGCAAATCAAGTAAAGACAGTTTTTACTAATACTGGCATAATTGCTCAGCCAGGTAGTGAAGGACCAAGATTTGGTTGGATTTATCCGCACAATGTTTATGCTGGTGATATGAGTATCGTTTTTGGATTAGAACTTCCCATCAGAGATTATAGACGCGGCACACTTCCTCCAGATGGAATTCCTGATACAATTCATTCGGTTATTATAACTCCTGTTGATAGACCTGGCGGTGGTGAGGGCGGAGGCGGAAAATCTTATACCTTTGAACCACTTTTGGGTTACTTTAATCCAATTTTGGATGAAATAGGAATGGGGGTTGCAATTAGTACAGAGCCTATCACTTGGCCAACCTTTTGGATAGATCATCCGGAATATGGAACCGGTGTATGGAACGGTTTATATGGCCCGAATAACTATGTCGGTGATGAAGAAGCTTTATTCGTTATGGATGATTTTAATGATGAAGAAAATTTTGTACAAAACGATTTTTTGCCGGATTCCACCGATCCATCCATTAAAGGACATGGAATTGAAGTTAGAGTGCGATATGTTGAATTGAATAATCCAATTTATAAAGATATTCTTTTCAAAATATATGATGTCAAAAATAAATCGCTTCACAATTATCACAAACTTGTTTTTGGAAATTTAACTGGTTCTTACGTTGGAGGCGAGGACCCCGAATGGAATGATGATGTTTCTTTGTATTATCCCAAAGACAATCTAATTGTTACTTCAGATTTTGATAACCACATCAACCCAGTTGCAAATCCAAATTGGCAAGGTCGGGTTGGAATGTTTGGGGAATCATTTATTTACACTCCTACAACAAATAAAATTGCAAGCTTTGATTACTTTGTTCCTGCGGGTGCCATTACTATGTCTGATGATGAAGGAATGTGGGATCAAATTACCCCTGGAAATTATACGTGGCCTTCTAGCGTGTTTTATGTAGATTCAATTCCTCACGCAGTAAGAGGCGAAGACGGAGATTATTTGTGGGGGGGCGAATATTTCTCAATTAATTCAACGGAAACAAAAAGAATAGTTACTGCATCTGTCTTTGGATATTCTAAAGCTGAAATCTTAGTTAAGATGAAATATGCTGAAGCACTATACAATTCAAATTTTGATACTGTAGCAGTTAAAAATTCAATTTCTATTACAAGTCAAACCTTTCATAAAATCGTATCAGGCAATGAAGCAATAACATGGAACTCAATTAATTCAAGTGGCACCGTTGATATTTTATATAGTCCTGATTATGGGAAGAGTTGGCAAACAATCGCTAATAATGTTCCTAATGCTGGTGCTTATAACTGGAATACATCGTTAGTTGAAGATGGTTCATTTGCAAAGATAATTGTCTGTGCAAAAAATAATGATGGGTTTACTTATGCAATTGATGAAAGTGGGTACTTTACTGTTAATAATTCTGGAAATGGAAAACCATTTGTAAAGATATTTAATGAGGAACTCTATCCCGGAGTTACAGTTGCTAACGAAACTTATAATTTTAATCTATTAATTGGTGATCCGGAGAACGACCCATTACTATTAAAAGTGTGGTACAGTTTAAACTCGGATACGGTTTTTCAAACATCCCAAAACATAAATGTAACTAGCGATACTGCAGTTCAAGCAATCCCAATCTACCTTGTTAACATTCCAAATTCAGATAGATTAAAAATTAAACTTGAAGTAACAGATGGAAATAGTTCATATTCTGATATTACACTAGAGTTTGGAAAGCAAACACAGAGACAAGTTCTTCCTGTTCAAAACTTTGAATGGATAAGACATTATGCAGAAGTTCCTGTTGAGATTCGAGTAATAGATTCAACACAATTCACGGGTGAAGAATATATTATATCATTTACTGATACCATTCCGAATACAGCCAAAACATTTTCTGTATTTAACAAAACAACAAATCAATTTACGGTATTAAACGAACCGATTTATCCGAATAACGAATCAATATTTTTTGATGGAATGACGCTTTATACGGAAGATATTATTACTGGTTTGGATGAGACAAGAAGCAGGTGGAGCAACCCAAATATGCAAAACTTAGATTATTCAATTGATCAATTTAGTTATCAAACTATTAATGGATATAGATATCCGTTTGATTATAAATTTGTGTTTTCATTTACATTCAACGATTCTTCAAATTATTTAAGTCAAATATTTGGTAATATTGCTCCTCCCGTAAATCCGCATCTAAATTATAAAATTTTCGAAAAAGTGGGAGAGATCTGGGAAAGGACACAATTTGCTCTATCCGAAACGAGACCCGAAAGACGGGATACATTGTCTCGTGGAGATATAGTGGTGCTTTCTAATCCTTCTGGGGATAAACTATCTTGGCGTGTGACTTTTATCGGTGAGCAAAATTCAAACATTCCTTGGGGTGGAGATACGCTTTATCTTTATACAAAAAAGGGGTTATCTGTTTACGATACGATTCGAGTACACGGTTTAATAGTTAACGTTGATGAAACCCCATATGCACCGATATCTTATTCTTTATCACAAAACTATCCAAACCCGTTTAATCCAAGTACAAAAATAAGTTACAGCATTGCAACAGCAGGAATTGTTTCACTAAAAATCTATGATATTCTTGGAAGAGAAGTTTCAACATTAGTGAACGAAGAAAAACCTGCAGGCAGGTATGAAGTAAACTTTAACGCAAGCAGTCTTGCAAGTGGAGTTTATTTCTACCAAATTAAAGCTGGCAGTTTTACTCAAACTAAAAAACTTATGTTATTAAAATAATTTTTGAATCATTAAGACTAAATGCTCAATGTTTTAATATTTAATTGAACGTTGAGCATTTATAATTAAACTCTCGCCGATCAGGCCTTTTTCATTTCTTAGAAAACACGTTTTTATTTCCATTATTTGGCAAAATTCATTTTGCAATTAACAATCAATAATTTCGTTTTATCAACTTAAACACAACATTTATATTTAATTGAGTGGCATACTTTTAGAAAAAACGTTGTGCTTTAATTTATTATTTATTCAATGTTGCTAATTGTAAAACTTTGTAGAATTGATTGTTTATGAGTTCAAAAACGTTTCATGGTGGTGTTCATCCCAAAGAATATAAAGGACTAACCGAGCATCTTAAGTTTGAATGTTTCCCTTTACCCGATCAGATTATCCTTCCACTTTCTCAGCATCTTGGTAAGGAAGCTTTGCTTCAAGTTAAAAAAGGTGATGATGTAACTGCGGGTCAGCTTGTTGCTAGTGCAGAGGGATTTATTTCTGCACCTGTTCATTCTTCTGTTGCAGGGAAAGTTATGAGTGTTGGCAAAGAACAAACATCAAGCGGATTTCCAAAGAATTCAATTGTAATAAAACGAAATGGAACGATTGAATCTGAATCAATGACCAAAGAATTTCTTTTACCAAGTCTTAATCCTGAAGCAATTACTCCCGATGAAATTAGAGAAAGAGTAGCACTTTGTGGAATTGTTGGACAGGGCGGCGCAGCTTTTCCAACATCTGTTAAACTTACTCCGCCTAAGGATAAAGTAATTGATGTGGTGATTCTTAATGGCTGTGAGTGTGAACCTTATCTTACCCGCGATTACAGATTTATGATTGAACGCCCGGATGATTTGATATCAGGATTAAAATTAATAATGAAAGCTCTTGATGTTAAACGCGGAGTAATTGGAATTGAAAATAACAAACCAGAAGCGATTGAGTTATTATCAAACAAAATTAAGTTTGAGCCCAGGTTAGAAGTTGTATCATTAAAAACAAAATACCCGCAAGGCGCGGAAAAGATGTTGATTAAAGCCGTAACAGGTAAAGAAGTTCCTCCGGGCAAACTTCCTATGGATGTTGGTGCCGTTATTCAAAATATCGGAACTGCAATTGCTATCCACGATGCCATAGTTAAAAGCGAAGTTTTAATTACGGCAGCATTGACAGTTTCCGGAAAAGGGATACTGAATCCAAAAATTTAATTGTTCCTGTTGGTACTTCAATTCAAAGTGTAATTGATTATTGCGGCGGAGTAACAGAAGACGCAGTAAAAATTGTTGTCGGTGGCCCAATGATGGGCGTTGCACAGTTCGATTTACATGCACCTGTAATGAAAGCAACATCTGGAATTTTAGTTTTAACAAAAGATGAAGTTGCAGAAAACCCGGAAACGCCCTGCTTGCGATGCGGCCAGTGTGTTGGCGCTTGTCCATTAAATTTAATGCCGACAAAGCTGGCTAGATATTCACAACTAAACAGATTTGAAGATGCGGAAGGAGCAGGAGTAACGGTTTGTATGGAATGTGGAACTTGTGCTTACACCTGTCCGGCAAATATTCCTCTTGTTCAGTGGATAAGATTAGGCAAACAAAAAGTTTTAGACTTGCAGAAGGAAAGAGCTGCAACTAAGTAAGTCAATGCGAATCCGACTTTAGTCGGTGAAGCAATCTTTAAATGAAATTAGGTTATTTAAAATAATGACAGATCACTTCCTCCCGCTGTCCCGGGACTCGTGATGACATCAAAAAAAATATGGAAACAGCTACAATTACAGAAACAAAAAAAACAGTACACTTTGATTTAACAACATCACCTCATTTGCATTCAAAGTGGTCAACATCAAAAGTGATGTGGTTTGTTAATCTTGCACTCGTTCCCTGCATTGCATCAGCATTGGTATTCTTTGGAATTTACCAGGCTGTAATAATGATCACTGCTGTGATTTTTTCTGTTGGAACAGAAGCCGCAATTCAATTAATACGAAAAAAACAAGTTACCTGGTTTGATGGCAGTGCAGCATTAACAGGTTTGCTTTTATCCTTAACATTGCCGCCTAATTTTTCTTTATCAGCAACTGCAATTGGTTCCGTTGTTGCAATTGGATTAGGCAAGCAGATTTTTGGCGGATTGGGATATAATATTTTTAATCCTGCTTTAGTAGGAAGAGCTTTTTTGCAAGCTGCTTTTCCTGTACAGATTACAACCTGGACTCAGCCAAACTTTGCTGTTGATGCTGTTACAAGCGCAACTCCGCTGGCCGCATTTAAGTTTGATAAAATTTTAACAGCACAAACTCCCTTAATGATTGGAAATATTGGCGGTTCACTTGGTGAAACATCTGCAATAGCTGTTTTGCTTGGTGGAATATTTTTAATAGCAGTTGGAATTGTAAACTGGCGCATACCTCTTTCAATGATAATCGGAATGTTTTTATTTGGCGGAATATTCTGGTTAATCAATCCGCAAAACCCTTCTCCGCTTTTTCACATCTTTGCAGGAAGTTTTCTTTTTGGTGCAATGTTTATGGCAACTGATTGGGTTTCATCACCAATTACAAATAAAGGTATGTGGATTTTTGGATTAGGCATTTCACTTGTGCTAATAGTAATAAGAATTTACGGCGGCTTACCCGAAGGTGTTATGTACTCAATTTTATTTATGAACGGATTTGTTCCTCTTATCAACAGATACACCTCTCCAAGAATATTTGGAGTTGTTAAGGAGGAAAAGAAATGAAAGTAACTCACATTGTTGCAGCACTGACAATTATTGGAATCATTGCCGGCGGATCGTTGTCGCTGGTTAATAACTGGGCGGCACCAAAGATCGCAGCTAATCAAAAAGCCGAAACAGAACGGGCTATTTATCTTGTTCATCTTGATGGAAAAAGATACGAAGAAATTAAACACTCAGGATTTGAAGTTTATAAAGTTTTTAATCAAGCAGATTCATCAGTCGGATATTCAGTCGTTTATTCGGGAAATGGATTTCAAGGTAAAATTAAATTGATGATTGGTCTTGCTGAAGATTTAAACAAAATCACTTCCATCGAAGTTCTTGAACAATCAGAAACACCCGGGCTTGGAACAAAAATTCTTGAGCCGCCATATAAAGATCAGTACAAAGGATTAACACCAACCCCATTCATAAAATTAGTAAAAGGCGTTGAGCCTTCAAATCCAAATGAAGTTCAATCAATAACCGGGGCAACAATTTCATCGCGTGCTGTTGTTACAATAGTAAACGAAGGAATTACAAAATTGAAAGCGGTTGAAAATAAAGGAGCCTCGAAATGAAAAAGCAAGTAACGCTCCTGAGAGAATTTACAAAAGGCTTGTGGGAAACAAATCCAGTTTTTAAGCAAATACTTGGAATGTGTCCGACACTTGCTGTTACTGTTTCAGCTATAAATGGAATTGCAATGGCGCTTGCCACAACTTTTGTTCTTGTATTTTCAAGTTTGCTTATTTCGCTTGTACGAAAATGGATCCCTAACCAGGTTAGAATAGCATCATACATTGTTATCATAGCAACCTTTGTAACAATTGTAGATCTTGTAATGAAAGCTCAGTTTGTGGAGTTAAGTAAAGCGCTCGGTCCTTTCATTCCACTTATAGTTGTAAACTGTATTATTCTAGGCAGAGCAGAAGCTTTTGCGTCAAAAAATAATCCGTTAAGATCAGTTTTAGATGCGCTTGGAAACGGCGCTGGATTTTTAATTTCACTTTTTGTGCTCGGAAGTGTTAGAGAAATAATCGGATCAAGAACAATTATGGGTTTTCAGGTTTTACCAAATGGATTTGAACCCTGGTTAATAATGATTTTACCGGCTGGAGCATTTTTAACTCTTGGTTTGATGATGGGGTTTGCGAATATGTTTATCGAAAGAAAGAAAAATTTAGAACGTGAATCTTTAATTGCTCAATATAAAAGATCCGGAAGAGAAGAAATTACAGAAGAAGTTTTAAAAGAGGCTGGAGTATAAAATGGAATTACTAATAATTTTTATCTCAGCAGCATTAGTTAACAACTTTGTTCTATCATACTTTCTTGGAATTTGTCCGTTCATCGGAGTATCAAACAAAACTTCTTCCGCTATTTCAATGGGAATGGCCACAACATTTGTAATGGTACTAACGGCAATTGTTAGCTGGCTTCTTTATAATTTGATTCTTGTTCCGTACAAATTAGAATTTTTACAAATTCCATCTTTCATTTTAGTTATTGCCGCACTTGTTCAGTTTGTTGAGATGGTGATCAAAAAAGTTTCTCAGCCGCTTTACAGAGCGCTTGGAATTTTTCTTCCATTGATAACGACTAACTGTGCAATTCTTGGTTTAGCACTTTTAGCATCAATGAGAAGTTATGACTTTTTAGAAAGTGTAATTTTTGGATTTGGCGCAGGGGCCGGATTTACGCTTGCCTTGGTAATTATGGCAGGAATAAGAGAAGAACTTGATCTGGCAGATGTTCCAAAACCATTTCGGGGTGCGCCGATTACATTAATTGTAGCTGGAATTCTTGCACTAGCTTTTATGGGCTTTGCGGGAATGATTTAATTATTTAGTCATCCCGAACTTGTTTCGGGGTCTATTTAAATCTTTGAGATGCTGAAACAAGTTCAGCATGACTTATTAAACTGAATTTATTATTGAGGATAAAATGATATCACGAAGAAACTTTTTAAAGATTGCCGGTCTAACTTCTGTTGCACTCGGTGCTGGATACACAACAGGCAAGTTAAATGGTAATTCTAAATCTGTTTATTATGCGATGCACGGGTTTATCCCAGCAGACGAACAAGTAATAAACAATCTTGTTTCAGTATTTAAGAATAAAGTAAAAAGTAATTCACAGCCGATTGTAATTTCTGATTCAAAAATTGGAGAAGTAATCAATAGGTTTGATTTACAAGCAAACAAACAATCATTTTCTAATAATGGATCAATTATTTACAGAATTAAAAGATTAGACAAGCAAATTGATTCGGATGTTATAGTAAGCGATGGGAATAATTCTATTTATGCTTTAGATGATTTTACTTCTGCATTAGAAAACATCAGAAGAAATATAAAGAATAAAAAGCACAATATTTCTTTACAGCGGAGTACAATGAAAGAGATTTAATTTCTTCAATATTTAAATCAAACAGAAAAGAAATTGTAATTGAGAATGAAAGAGGTTTGGTTGATAGAATATCGTTAAATAAAAATTATAAAAATGTTTTTGTTGATGGTCCGCTAGGTAAAACAGGTTTTAAGATAGAAAATGGAATTGCACAAGTTCATACTTCAACTTGCAGACATGGAATTTGTAAGCATACTGTTGCTAGTGGAGTTGGAAATGTAATAGCTTGTGCGCCAAACAAAGTATTAGTGAAAGTAGTTTTAGTCTAATTTGAAAAATGCAATTGCATATAGTGTTTTGGTAATCGTTCTTTTTTTTATTGGGTTTTTCATTGCCAGGAACAATGATAATGAAACCAAAACAATTAAACGCACTCAAATTCTTCTTGGAACTGTTGTAGATATTCAAGTCCGAGATGATGACGAAAAAAAAAGCTGAAGATGCAATTACACAAGCATTTGCTGAAGTAAAACGAATAGATGAATTATTTACAACTTATAATGAAGAAAGCCCTGTATGGAAAATAAATTATTCAACAGATTCAATTATCTCTGTTGATCCTGAGATCTTTAGTTTAATTGTTCTTTGTGATTCAATCACAAAAATTTCTGATGGATGTTTTGATGTAAGTCTTGATGATCTCACAAAGACCTGGGGGTTTGATTCTGATAATCCACATTTGCCGTCTCAATCAGAAATTGATTCGGCATTAATTAAAAGTGGATGGCAGAAAATTAAAGCTGTTGGTAATAACCAGGTTATAAAAACAGGAATAGTTGGACTAAACTTTGGGGCGATTGCAAAAGGTTACGCTGTTGATAAAGCAATGAATGTTCTTAGAAAATCAGGATTAAAAGAAGCTCTTGTAAATGCTGGCGGTGAGATTAGCGCACTTGGTAATAATTGGGTTGTTGGTATTCAACATCCTAGAGAAACAAATTCGATTATTAAAAAATTAAAACTTAATAATTATACAGTTGCAACTTCGGGAGATTATGAACAGTATTTTGAAAAGATGGGATTCGTTATCATCACATACTTGATCCTAAAACTGGTTATCCCTCAAAAGGATTGCAGAGTGTAACGATAATAAGTAAATCTAACGCTTTCGCAGATGCACTTGCGACTGCAGTTTTTGTGATGGGAAAAAATCAAGGAATGAAGTTGATAGAAAGTCTAATAGATACCGAAGGAATGATAATTGATTCTGAAGGAAAATATTTTACTCGACTGGGTTTAAAAAGTTTTTAATGTAATTACTTAGGGGTCATCCCGAACTTGTTTCCGGGATCTTTGATGATTTGAAAGATGCTGAACCAAGTTCAGCATGACAAAGCAGAAGGAAACTAAAATGGATTATACATTAATAATTGCAATAGCCACTATGGGCGGACTGGGATTTATCTTTGCCGGCGCCCTTGCCTTTGCAGACAAAAAATTGCGTGTTGAAGAAAATCCTAAAATTGCTGAAATAAATGATATTCTTCCAAACGCAAACTGCGGTGCTTGTGGTAATGCAGGTTGTTATGATTTTGCAGTTAAAGTTGTTAACGGTGAATCAAAAATAACTGGATGCCCTGTTGGCGGACAAGATGTTGTGGATGAAATTGCCAGAATAATGGGAATGGAAAGTTCCGCAAGTATTAAGCTTGTTGCAAGAATTCTGTGTAACGGCGGCAATATTGAAGCTGTTACAAAAGAAGGAGTTGAATATCTTGGTCCACAAAGCTGCTCTGTAAAAACAATTGTTGCGGGTGGAGATAAAATGTGTTTGTATGGTTGTCTAGGTGGCGGTGATTGTGTTGATGCTTGTCAGTTTGGTGCAATATTTATGAATGAAAATGGTTTGCCCGTTGTTGTAGAAGAGCTTTGTACAGGTTGCGGGCAATGTGTTGAAGCTTGCCCACGTGGAGTAATTGAAATTCATCCCGAAGACAGAGAATTATTTGTATTCTGTAAAAATCACGATGATCCTAAAAGAGCAAAAGAAGTTTGTAACGTTGCTTGTTTTGGCTGCGGAATATGCGCCCGTAAATCAGATGGCGGAATTGAGATGCGAGTCTTTTTACCTGAAATAAATTATGATAAGCTTGATCTGAGTAAAATTCCAATTGACAAATGTAAAACAGGTGCCATAAAGTTAATTCATCCGGAAAGAGCTGCGGAAAATGCGCC